>CADBMC010000122.1 GCA_902795635.1 uncultured Coriobacteriaceae bacterium
GACGGGGCGGAAACGTCGCAGAACAACTCGGCGCACGCCGTCTGGCAGTTCGCCCACGACATCAAGCCCGGCGACGTCGTCTACGCGAAGAGAGGCCGCTCCGAGATCATCGGCCGCGGCGTCGTGACCGGCGGGTACGCATACGACGAGGCGGGCGGGCGCTACCCGAGCACCCGCGAGGTGAGGTGGACCCGCAAGGGCAGCTGGCGTTACGACGGCATGTTCGCCATGAAGACCCTCACCGACATCACCGACTACCCCGAGGTCGTCGGGAAGATCGGCGCCCTGTTCGACGACGAAGACGAACCGGAGGCGCAGCCCGCCGCGGCGGAGTACCCGGCATACGGGAAGGAAGACTTCCTGTCCGAGGTGTTCATGGACGAGCCCCAGTACGACACGCTCGTCGGCGTGCTGCGCGCCAAGAAGAACGTCATCCTCCAGGGCGCGCCGGGAGTCGGCAAGACCTTCGCCGCAAAGAGACTCGCGTACTCGATGATGGGCGCGAAGGACGCCGACCGGGTGCAGATGGTGCAGTTCCACCAGAGCTACAGCTACGAGGACTTCATCGAGGGGTACCGGCCCTCGGCGGACGGGTTCGAGCTGGCCAAGGGCTCGTTCTACACATTCTGCAAGAAGGCGGCGGACGACTCCGACAACGACTACTTCTTCATCATCGACGAGATCAACAGGGGCAACCTCTCCAAGATCTTCGGGGAGCTGTTCATGCTGATCGAGAACGACAAGCGCGGGCCGAAGAACAAGCTGCAGCTGCTATACTCGCGCGAGCTCTTCTACGTGCCGGGCAACGTCTACCTCATCGGGATGATGAACACGGCCGACCGCAGCCTCGCCATGCTCGACTACGCGCTGCGCCGCCGGTTCGCCTTCTTCGACCTGCGCCCTGGCTTCGAGACCGATGGGTTCAAAGCCTACAGCGAGGGGCTGGGCAGCGCCAAGCTGGACGCCCTCGTCGCGGCGGTCGAGAGGCTGAACTCCGCCATCGCAGGGGACGACACCCTGGGCGCGGGCTTCTGCATCGGGCACAGCTACTTCTGCGGGCTCAAGCCCGGGGACGCGACTGACGCCAAGCTCTCGGCTATCGTCGAGTACGAGCTGGTTCCCATGCTGCGCGAGTACTGGTTCGACGACCCCGCCAAGGTCCGCGAATGGTCTGACGCCCTGCGCAGGGCCGTCAAGTGATCCGCGTCCAGAACATCTACCACATGCTCGCGTACGCCTTCCGGGTGCTGCGCGGGCAAGGGTACGCCGACGTCGCGACCGAGGAGTTCGACAACGCCGCCGACCTGTGCGCCGAGATACTGGCGCGCGGGGTGAGAAGCCAGCTCAAGCGCGGGCTCGGGCGCGAGTACGTGGAGCACGTCGAGGCCCTCTCTTCGCCCAGAGGCAAGATCGAGGTGACCGAGTCAATAAAGACGAGGTCAGCCCTGCGCCGCCAGCTCGTGTGCGGCTACGACGACCTGAGCGTCGACACCGACATGAACCGGATCCTCAAAGCGACCATGGCGCTCCTCGTGCGCTCCGACATCGACAAGGGCCGGAAGCGTGAGCTCAAGCGCCTGCTCGCGTACTTCGCTGATGTCGGGGACGCGGACCTGGCGACCGCGGATTGGAACATGCGCTACGACCGCAGCAACCAGACCTACCGGATGCTGATGAACGTGTGCTGGCTCGCGGCCAAAGGGCTCCTGCAGACGCGGGAGGACGGCACGACCAGGCTCATGAGCTTCCTCGATGACCAGCGCATGAGCCGGCTCTACGAGAAGTTCATCCTGGAGTACTACCGGCAGGAGCATCCCGAGCTCAGTGCGGACGCGCCCTACATCCCATGGGTCCTCGACGACGGCTTCTCCGACATGCTGCCCGCCATGAAGAGCGATGTAACGCTTTCGCGGGGCTGCACCGTGCTGGTCATCGACGCGAAATACTACTCGCACACGCTCCAACAGCAGTTCGACAAGCAGACCGTCCATTCGGGCAACCTGTACCAGATATTCACCTACGTGAAGAACAGGGAAGCGCAGCTCGCGGGCGAGCCGCACGAGGTGTCGGGGATGCTCCTCTACGCAGCCACCGACGAGGATGTGCAGCCCGACTGCGCGTACCACATGAGCGGCAACAAGATAAGCGTGCGGACCCTCGACCTGGATCGCCCATTCAATGAGATCAGGGCGCAGCTCGACGGCATCGCGCAAGAGCACTTCAAGGAGGCGTCTCATGTTTGAGAGTTTGACGAAATACCTTCCGCAGCTGACCGAAGGACAGCATTATGGAGATTGGGTTATCGACCGCGAAAGCAAGGGCACGACAGACGATCCGATAATGGCGCCATTCGTGGACTACGGAAAAATCGCAACTGACATCGAGAGCGCCGTTTGCGGCTTCGTTGACGAGCACCCCGAATTCGAGCTTACGCGCTATAGCGACATACTCAAGAGAAACGGGCTTGGGCGGGACGGCGAATCTATTGCAGACGCCGACGTTTCAACGCTCGGTGGGCAAGCTGTCATGGCGCTTCTGGTTCGCGCCATAAGAGCCGAACGATTCTGCGACGGAGCCTTGCTCGAATTCTTCGAACAGGGCTGTATAAAACGATGGATTGAACGGCTGCAGGAAATCGACAGCTCTGCATCCCGCTAGCGGAACCGGTGTAGGTGAGAGGAACGGAACGAGCCTGCCTGCAAGTAGTTTCTAACCAAATGTGAGGGGGCTGCTGTATGACAACGATGATCCTGTACCCGAGCAACTATTTCGAGTCGAACAAGCCGGAGACCGTGTTCTCCAAGGAGTATGCCGCAGCGCTGGCGAACCCCGCCTTCGACGTGTGCCTGTGCGACTACGACGGGTTCGACGCTGGCGGGAAGTTGAAGCTGAACCGTCCGGTGGGCGAGCCGGCCAAGTGCCTCTGGCGCGGCTGGATGATGCTCCCGGAGCGGTACAGGCAGTTCTACGAACAATGCAAGCGCCTGAACCTCGATCTCCTCACGGACCCGCAGGCATACGAGCTCATGCACTGCTTCCCGAACGCGTACGAACGGATTGATTCAGGCGACACGCCGCACATCGAGGTGTTCGGCGACCGCATCATCGCAGAGGCGGTCAACGAGAGATTCGACGCCTTCATGGTGAAGGACTACGTCAAGTCCGCCAAGCAGACCGCCTTTCCCCAGCGCATCAAGACGCCGGTGACGCAGGAGGAGTGCGATCGGCTCTCGGTGGAGTTCATCAAGCTGCGCGGCGACCTGTACACGGGCGGGATCGTCTGCAAGCAGCTCGTGGAGCTCAAGAAGTACGCCATGAGGACGAACGAGTGGCGCGGGTTCTACCTGTTCGGCAAGCTGCTCGACCTCTCTGGCAACTCGATGCAGTTCCCGGCGTGCCCGGCACCCCCGCAGGACCTGGTCGGGAGAATGGAGGGGTTCGACAGCCCCTTCTACACGGTCGACTTCGGAGAACTGGCCGATGGAAGTTGGACGGTCCTCGAAACGGGTGATGGCCAGGTGTCCGGCCTCGCCACCGAGATTACGCCCGGTGAGTTCTACATGAAGCTGGCAAATGGTTTGATGTCCAACTGAGACAACTGCTATTTGGTGTCATTACGGGAGCAATCTGGCTTATCGCTTATTCTTGAAAGATTAAGTTTGAGAGAAACTAGTTGGCCGTCCACAGCGAATACTATTAATGTTTGACTAGAGGCTGCGATGGACTCAAGCAGTTTGCGCCCATCGTTTTCGCCGCTGCCCATAAATCCGATTGAAATCGGGGTCTTGGTTCCAGGAACTTTCCTTAATTCGGAAGAGGGCAAGGGGGCGGAAATCATCAATGCGTCGTCAATGAATAGATAGATTTCGGCGTTATCTTTAATGTTGAAGAACGCCGGATGTTCCTCAACAACGCCCCCCGACTCATCGAGCAGAACGCATTCAGCTCTAGATTGAGGGCTCACCATCCTTCTCATCCATGTGAAAGTGGCCTTTTGAAAACCGGGAACTTCAGAGATAGGGCCATTTGAAGGAGGAACCGAACCCGCTGGTCCCACGTAGACATCATGGAGTTCGACTGTCTTGGTGTAGGAAGATCCGTCAGTTGACGCTGTTACCGCGTCTGTCCAGCATTTATCTCCTATTCCCGATAACTCGCCGGCATCAATCATCTCTCTCAAAATATTTAATAGCTTCAAGGCGTGCACTGCTATATCGCAATAGTAGCTAGTTGCTGCAATGTATCTGTCCTCATACCGGAGCTCTAGAGCTTGAGCTTTCTTCTTGTTTGGGTTGGCATGTACAAGATCAGAGTAAAGCCAACACTCCGCAATCAGATTGTCCGAAAGATAGCCAGTTACTGGTTCGTCTTCTTTATCAAATATCTGGATAGCGTACGCTTTAGTGGTTTTCTGAATCACTCTTCCGTTGAACCATTCTTGTAACTCCATCAGAGATTGTTTGTGATATTCGCTAGCTGATTTCGAAGCAGTCAGAATCGCACTAACTACCGTCGGGAAGTAAACTGGCTCTCTTTCTAGCGTAAGTGGTCTGACCCTTGCTGCTAGCGACTCGAAGATTTCTTCGTTTTCGGGAACCTGCTCCTGCATCTCGACCGAACCGTTCTCTGAAAAATGCAGTTTCATAGAGGGGCTTGCAAGCTTCCTCACGGCTCCCGACTGCACCATTGAATGGCTTTGAATCCGACGGGCTCTGATGATGAACGCTTCAACTATTGGCGCCGCTTTCTCAGGGGAGAGGGGTTCCTTATTCCTATTTTTTGACAATTGTCCTCTTTACGCTTTGCTATTCCGGCAGTTCTTTATTGCGGGATACAGCTTCAACCACATCCCAGTCCATTTCGTCATGTCACATATACATAGGTTAACCAGAGAAGAAGATGGTGGGCTCGACAGATGCCTCTGAAACTTATTACGTTTGCCGTACCCATTACCGGGCATCGTATCAGAGTACAGACATCACTTGATGGGTAGGCGTGTGTTTCTGAATCACCTCGACCGCTCAACGCAGAACTATCCAGTGTTCGTATTCACTCGGACTCTCTCATCTTCAGATGAGCATTCTCCCTCTCATCATCTATACGGAGCCGCCGCAGAGAAATCACGATTTGCCTGTATCACAGGTCAGAAACGGTCCTCTTTGTCATTATTCTCGGGTAGAGCGCCGATTGCTGCTATTGCCCACCGGTAGCTCTCGGCACTCATCCCCAGGGTGGCGGCGATTTGCGCGTCAGCGTCGCCGTCGGACCAGTCGCCGCGCATCCCCTCAAGGAACGCCGCCGCCTTCGATGCCCTCGGCAGGACGTGGTCGACCATGTTGGCGTAGTGGTAGAGCTTGCCGCAGTCGACCAGGCAGTCCCCGAGGCGCACTAGGAAGGGCTCGTCGTCGACGGTCATCCTGAGCAGGTGCTCACGGTCGCTCGCGTCGGCCACGACGAAACTCCACCCGTCGCGCCTGAAAGCGACGGGCAGCCCGACGGGTCCCGCCTCATCACTCGCGTTGTCGTACCAGTAGAGGTTCAGCAGGATCGGGCCGCTGCTCTCGGGGTCGAAGTCGAGAGACCAATTGGCGAGCCTGCTGCCCCGGAACTGCGAGGAGTCGACGAGTTGGGCGGTGTCGAAGCAGTCGAAGTGCCCGTCGTCGTAGTAGGTCTTCAGCACCATGGCCTACCTGCCCTTCTCGCGCTTCTCGGCGCGGTCTCTGTTCTGCGCCGTGCGCTGGTCCCTGCCGGCGCGGCAGCTCTCGCGCTCTTTCTGCGGCTTTCGGTTCTCGCTGACGATCTTCGGGGTCGATCGCTCGGGCAGGATGCCGGTGCTCTTGATAACATCGGCGATTTCGGTCGAGGCTCCGCTCTCTTCGAGCTGGCGCTCGTCGCGGATGCGGTTCCTCTCCACGTACTCGACCGCGTCGGCGAGCGCCCGCAGCCTTTCCAGGTCGTCCAGCTCGTAGGCCGTGCGGGCGACCTTGGCGATCTGGCGCTCGCTCGCGTCGGAGAGGCGGCCGAAGGAACCGCTGATTTTACGTGTGACCGCCTCCCTCCCGTATGCGACGCCGAGGTTCTCCCCGGTTATCTTCCATGTGGGATGCTCGGAAAAAGAGTAGACCCAGTCGCGCCGCGCGGCCTTGGGCGAGTTGTCGGCGACCTCTATGCCGATGCTCGAAAGCACGCTCCGGAACTCGCGCTCGCTGCGGGCTACCGAGCAGGCGATGCCGACGCGCCGGCGGATGTCCGAAACCCACGAGTAGCCGCCCTCGGCCTCGATGGCCTTCTCGGACCTGCGCCGGTAGACGGCCTGGTGGGTGGGGGCGTTCCTGAACCGGTCCGGCCTCCTGCTGTCGAGCTGGGGCATGTCGGTGTCGAGGTCGCGAAGGTGCCGCTCCCTGGCCATCTCCTGGGCGGAGTGCTTGAGCGCCTTCGGGTCCGGGTCCTGCAGCCTCTTCCCGGTGGCCAGGTTCGTGTTGTTCACCACCACGTGGGCGTGGGGGATGCCGCGCTCGTTGTCGTCGTGGTAGACGATTGCCACCTCGTAGTCGGCGAAGTGCTTTTCTGCCCAGGCGGTGGCGAGCTCTCGCAGGGCGTCGAGTCCTATGCCGTCCTCGGGGTCGGGGGAGAGGACGTAGTGTTTGTAGGTGCGCGCCCGGTGCCCGCCCCAGGAGCGGTCGTTGCCGTTGCGGCGGCGCGTGTCGTCCATGACCTCGGCCCAGTCGAAGTGCTGACCCTCAATCCGCTCGGGAACGTCGAGGTTGAGGTAGTCGGAGGCGAGCGCCCTGTTCCTCTTCGTGAGATAGCGGTAGATGCCCTTGCACGACGTGTGCCCCGATATCGGCTTGACGATCGGCATGGCGCGCCTACCTGAACAGGAAGCGGGCCCGGGCGAGCTCGTCGACCTTCGGCGAAATCTCGGCGGCGGTCCGCTCTATTGCGTCGAATCGCTCTTGCACGAGGGCGTAGCCGTCCATCACGTCGGGCGCGTCCAGCTTGTTCAGCCGCAGGTAGTAGGCGATGCTGTTGAGGGCGTGCATGCCCTGGTTGCGCTGGTAGCCCCAGTGCCGCATCTCGCGGTACATCCTGTCGGCAGTGGTCAGGTCGAGCACGACAAACTTGTTTACGTTTTCCTGTCCCACGTCGTCAACCGGCAGCTGCATGAGGAGGCGGACCAGCTCCGCCTGGGATATGCCGAGCGACTTTGCGATGTTCGCGGTCCGCTCGTAGTCCGCCTCGGAGACCCTCGCATGGAACTGCCTGGTCTTGGGCTCGCCCATGGCTCCCCCCTTCGCTCGAAGCGCGGCAATCATGCTGCGCGAGCTTGGCAGGACGGCCTGAGCCGTCCCTAGGGGCGCGGGGAATCCCCCGCAGAGAAGTGTACCGCACGGCGGGGCGCTTCGGCCGCGATGACGGTAATGACAGTAA
>CADBMC010000123.1 GCA_902795635.1 uncultured Coriobacteriaceae bacterium
CGTGGGCACCGGCAAGACGGTCGTCGCCGCCTTCGGGCTCGCCGCCGCGGCCGACACCGGCACCCAGGCGGCCATGATGGCGCCCACGTCGGTGCTCGCCACCCAGTATGCCGAGAAGCTCGGGCCCCTGCTCGACGCGGCGGGCATCGCCTGGCGGCTCGTGACCGGCGCCACCGCGGCCGAGGAGCGCCGCGACACGGCGGCGCGGGTGGCCTCCGGCGAGGTGTCGGTCGTCTTCGGCACCACGGCCATCCTCTCCTCCGACATCTCCTTCAGGAGGCTCACGTTCGTCGTGGTGGACGAGCAGCACCGCTTCGGCGTGGGGCAGCGCGGTGCCCTGCGCGGCAAGGGGGTCGCCCCCGACATGCTCTCCATGACGGCGACGCCCATCCCGCGCACGCTCGCGCTCTCCGTCTACGGCGACCTGTCCGTCTCGCGCATCGCGCACCGCCCGCGCCCCGGCGCCGGCGTCACCACGCACGTGATCCCGCCCGAGAGCCTCGACCTCGCCTACGGCGCCATCCGCGAGGCGCACGCGAAAGGCCAGCTCGCCTACGTCGTGTGCCCCATGATCGACGAGGCCGACGACGGCGAGGACCTCGGCTGGGACCGCACGCAGGCGCCCGAGGGAGACGAGGGCAAGGCCCCCGCCGCCCGGCCCCATGCGGCGACCTCGGTGTTCCGCGAGCTCTCCGAGCGGGTCTTCCCCGAGATGCGCGTCGGGCTGCTCACGGGCAGGATGGGCGCCGCGGAGAAGGACGAGGCCATGGCGCGCTTCAAGGCGGGCGAGACCGACGTCCTCGTCTCCACGACCGTGATCGAGGTGGGGGTGGACGTGCCGCAGGCCACGGCCATGCTCGTGCTCGACGCCGACCGCTTCGGGCTGGCCACGCTGCACCAGGTGAGGGGACGCGTCGGCCGCGGAGACGTGGCGGGGGTGGCCTATCTGGAGACCTCCGCCAAGCGAGGCACGCCCGCGCGCAAGAGGCTCGCAGCCCTCGAGCGCACCTCCGACGGGCAGGAGCTCGCCGAGCTCGACCTGGGGCTGCGCCATGAGGGGCAGGTGCTGGGTTACCGCCAGCACGGCTCGCCCGAGCTGCGCGTCGTGGACCTCGAGGCCGACGCCGACCTCGTCGAGGCCGCCCACGAGGACGCCCGCCGGATCGCCGACGAGGACCCCGAGCTCGCGCGGGACGACCACCGGCCGCTCGCCATCGAGGTGCGCGACCGCTTCGGCGCCTACTACGAGGAGGTCGGCCAGCCATGAGGATCGTGGGGGGAAGATGGCGGGGCCGCCCGCTCGCGGCGCCTTCCGGGCGCGACGTGACGCGGCCCACGACCGACCGCAACCGCGAGGCCATCGCATCCATGCTGCTCTCGGCCGCGGGGCTCGACCTCTCGGGCGTGCGCGTGCTCGACGCCTTCGCAGGCTCGGGGGCGATGGGCCTCGAGCTCCTGAGCAGGGGGGCGGAGCACGCCACGTTCGTGGAGCGCGACGGCAGGACCGCCCGCGTGCTCGCGTCCAACGTGGACGCCTGCGATGCCCGCGCGCTCTGCCGCGTCGTGCGCGGCGATGCGCTCGCCCTCGCGCGGGAGGGGCGCCTTGGCGGCGGGCCCTTCGGCATCGTGTTCCTCGACCCGCCCTATGCGATGCCTTCCGCGGACGTGCGCGGCCTGGTGGAAGCCCTCGCCGGCAACGGCGCGCTGGCAGGAGGGGCGCTCGTGGCCTACGAGCGCGCGAGCGACGCGCCCGGGCTCGGCCTCGAGGACGCGTCCTGCGCGATGCGCGCTAGAATGCTCAAGCACAAGTCCTACGGCATCACGTCCGTCGATCTCTATCGCATGGGGGAGCATGATGACTGACGGCTGCATAGACCACCTGGTGGTCCCGGGCACCTTCGACCCGATAACCTACGGCCACCTCGACGTCGTGCGTCGGGCGCGCCTGCTCTGCAAGCGCGTCACGGTGGCCGTCGCCGCGTCGGTGGGCAAGAACGGCGTCGGCACCACCTTCACGCTCGACGAGCGCGTGGACATGGCCACCAAGGCCGTGGCCGCGCTGGGGCTCGACGGCATCGACGTGGTCCCCCTCAGGGGGCTCCTCGTGGACCTCTGCCACAGCATCGGCGCGCAGGCCGTCGTCAAGGGCCTGAGGGCCACCACCGACTTCGAGTACGAGCTCTCGCAGGCGAACCTCAACTGCCACATCGCGCCGGACATCGAGTCCGTGTTCATCATGTCGAACCCGAAGTACGGCTACATCTCGTCCTCGATCGTGCGCGAGCTCGCCGAGTTCGGCGCCGACGTGGGCGACCTCGTGCCTCCCGACGTGGCGCTCAGGCTGGAGGAGCGCTTCTCCGGCGTAGGCGCCGCCGGCGCCGACGCCATGGGGGACGTGTCATAGCCGGCTCATCTGCTATGATGCGGAATACGTATCTTGGGCATGTTGTGGGCCGACGCCCGCGATGCGTGCCGTCGCCTATGAAAGGAGCCTCAAATGCAGCCGGGCGAGGAAATCGAGAGCTTGGTCGATGAGCTCGAGACCATGATCACCGAGGCCAAGTCGCCCTTCGGCGGCGGAGGCCAGAAGAAGATAGTCGACTCGTCGGACATGTACGAGATCCTCGACGAGATCCGCCGCGTGTTCCCGCAGGAGTTCCAGGACGCCCGCCGCATCATCAAGGAGCAGGGCGAGATCCTTGCCCATGCGCGCCAGCAGGCGGACTCCATCATCTCCGACGCCCAGCAGCAGGCGATGATCCTGGCGGGCGACCAGGAGGTCGTGCGCCTCGCCCAGCAGCAGGCCGACGACATCCGCGACCAGGCGCAGCAGTACGAGCGCGACACGCGCTACAACGCCGAGGAGTACGCGGAGTCGGTGCTGGCGCATCTCGAGGACAACCTCAAGTCCATCACGGGCTCGGTCTCCCGCGTGCGCCAGACGCTCGCCGAGAACTCCGGCTCGCGCAATACCTCCAACAACGCGAACTGGTAGCGAGGACGCCATGGGCCCCGTAATCGTCAAGGTGGACGACCGGCTTGCCGAGACCGGCGACACCCTGCCCGTCTCCGGCCATCTCGAGGAGGACTCCTACTCGCTGGGCGACCACGTGTTCGAGCTCCCCGAGGGCATCGACTACGACCTCATGCTCACGAACGCGGGAGAGGGGATCCTGGCCACCGGCATCCTGCGCGCCCACGTGGTGGGCACCTGCGACCGCTGCCTCGAGGAGGCCGCCTTCGACGTCTCGAGCGAGGTGGACGGCTACTACGTGTTCGAGCCCCAGGACGGCGACGCCGAGGCGGACGACGAGGACGACGACGAGGCCTCCGACGTCTATCCCGTGGGCGAGGACGACACGATCGACCTCTCCCCGGCGCTGAGCTGCTCGCTCATCATGGAGACGCCCTACGTGGTGCTCTGCCGGCCGGACTGCAAGGGCCTCTGCCCCACCTGCGGCGCCAACCTCAACGACGGTCCCTGCGGCTGCGACCACGCCGCCGCGGACGAGCCGCTCACGGCGAGCCCCTTCGCCGCGCTGGCGAGCCTCCACCTCGACGCCGAGGGTGCGGCGGATGCCCACGACGCGGAGGGCGACGCGGAGGGCGACGCGGCGGGTGCCGGGCAGGACGGCGACGGGCGCTAGGGTCGCCCGAGAGCGCAGATATGAAGTTGGCGCAGGCCCTCGCCACGAGGCGGGTCTGCGTGGTATAGTCTTTTGCTGTTGTGGCGAGAGAGCGCGCCTGCATGCCGGGCGCGAGCGTCAGAGAGGTACTGAGATGGCAACACCCAAGCAGAAGAAGGGCCGCGGCGCGACCCATACCCGTCGTTCGGCCAACAGCAAGCTCGCGGCTCCCGCGCGTTCGGTCTGCCCGCAGTGCGGCGCCCCCAAGCTGCCGCACCACGTGTGCCCGAACTGCGGCTACTACAAGGACCGCGAGGTCATCGTCGTCGAGTAGCCGGTTCGGTATAGCGACATCAGGGGGAGGCCGGGCACAGGCGTGCGCGACCTCCCCCTTCCTTTCGGTTTAGCTGATTATTCGGGCAGTGCCCAGGCAGGGGGAGAGCATGACCACGGTCTGCGTAGACGCGATGGGCGGCGACGATGCCGTCGAGGACGTCCTGGCGGGAATAGGGCTCGCGCTGGGGGACGACCCGGAGGTCGAGGTCCTCGTGGCCGGCGACGAGGGCGTCGTCGTCCCGTTCTGCGAGCGGCACGAGCGCGCCCATGCGCTGGTGACCACCCAGGTCATCGGCATGGGCGAGCACCCGGCGATGGCCGTGCGCAACAAGCGCGACTCGAGCATCGTGCGCGGCTGCGAGGCCGTGCGCGACGGCCAGGCCGATGCCTTCTTCTCCGCAGGCTCCACGGGCGCCGTGCTCACGGCCGCCACGCTCGTGGTGGGCCGCGTGAAGGGGATCCGCCGCCCGGCGCTCGCCCTCATCTTCCCGGGCCTCACCGGCCGCAGGACCGTGATCATCGACGTGGGCGCCAACGCGGACGCCCGCCCGGACATGGTCGTGCAGTTCGCGCACATGGGCGCGGCCTACGCGCAGATCGAGCTCGGCGTCGCCAACCCCACGGTGGGGCTTCTCTCCAACGGCTCGGAGGACGCGAAGGGCTCCTCGGAGGCGCTCGAGTACCACAAGGCGCTGGCCGAGTCGGACGCCAACTTCGTGGGCAACGCCGAGGGCAACGACCTTCTGGCCGGCCGCTTCGACGTCATCGTGAGCGACGGCTTCACGGGCAACGTGGCGCTGAAGTCCATGGAGGGCACGGCCAAGTACATCGTCGCCAAGATCAAGGAGGCGGCGGGCTCCTCGGTGCGCTGCAAGCTCGGCGCCGGCATGCTCTACCCGGCGCTCAAGGGGCTCGCGAGCGACCTGTCCGGCGACGCGCAGGGCGGGGCCGTGCTGCTCGGCCTCAAGGCGCCCGTGCTCATCGGCCACGGCGCCACGAGCGCCGAGGCGGTGCGCAGCGGCGTCCGCGCCTCCGCATCCGCCGTTCGGAGCGGCCTGGTGGGCAAGATCGCCGAGAGGTGCGCATAGCCCACGGTGTGGGTACAATCGTGAGCGTCTTCGCCGCGCGACCCCATGCCGCGTAGCGTTATCTGTCATGGAAAGGGTCAGCGCCGAGGAGGGCGAGCATGGACCATCAGGAGATTCTCGACAAGGTCACGGAGATCGTCTCCCAGAACCTCGAGGTCGACGAGTCGGAGATTTCAGAGGACACGAGCTTCGACGACCTCGGGGCGGATTCGTTCGACAAGCTCGAGCTCGTCACGGCGTTCGAGGACGAGTTCGGGCTCACGCTCGACGACGAGTCGCTCGAGAAGATCCAGACGATCGGCGACGCCGTCGAGGCCATCGCCCAGGCCCAGTAGGGGCTTGGGGGCGCGCGACGTGTCGTTCCATGCAAGCGTGAGGCGGGCGGAGGAGCTGCTCGGCCATAGGTTCTCCGACCAGACGCTGATCGAGGCCGCCCTCACGCACCCATCGGCGAGGACCGGGCTCCCCGCCAGCTTCTGCTACGAGCGCCTCGAGTTCCTGGGCGACTCGATCCTTGGCGCCGTCATCGCGACGGAGCTCTTCAAGCGCTTCCCCGAGCTCGACGAGGGCAAGCTCACCCTCATGAAGGTGGCGCTCGTCTCGGGCAGGACCCTGAGCGAGGTGGCCGACGGGCTGGGGATCGGCGAGCTCATCCGCTTCGGCGACTCCGAGCTCGGCACGGGCTCGAGGGGCATGCGCTCGGCGCTCGAGAACGTCTACGAGTCCCTCGTGGGGGCGCTCTACCTGGACGGCGGCTTCGACGTGACGCACGAGTTCATCCTGCGCACGCTCGGCCCGCAGATCACCGACGACCTCGCGCGCGACCTCGAGCCGCCCAAATCGCGCCTGCAGGAGGCCATCCAGCGCGACTACCACACGACGCCCACCTACAAGGTCGTGGACCAGTGCGGCCCGCGCCACAGCCCCACCTTCACCTCCGTCGTGCTCGTGGACGGCGTGCGCCAGGGCAGGGGCAAGGGGTCGTCGAAGAAGGAATCGGAGACGAACGCTGCCCTCGATGCCCTCGTTCGCATGGGCTACCAGGTAGAATCTGAAGCGGACACGGACAAGGACCCGGCAGAGGGCGCTGGCGACGCGGCCGAGCGCGCCTAGGCCGCGGCAATACCGGACGGAGCCTCATCCTTGTATCTCAAGTCGCTCACCCTGAAGGGCTTCAAGTCGTTCGCCGACCGCACCGTCATGGCCTTCGACCCCGGCCTCACCGTGGTCGTGGGCCCGAACGGCTCGGGCAAGTCGAACGTCTCCGACGCGATCCTGTGGGTGCTGGGCGAGCAGAGCTCCAAGATGCTGCGCGGCCAGGCCATGGAGGACATGATCTTCTCCGGCTCCTCGGCCCGAAAGCCGGTGGGCGTCGCCGAGGTCACCCTCGTGCTCGACAACTCCGACCACGTGCTGCCCGTCGACTTCGAGGAGGTCGGCATCACGCGGCGGATGTATCGCTCCGGCGAGAGCGAGTACCTCATCAACTCCTCCCCGGCGCGCCTGCGCGACGTGCAGGACATCCTGCACGACTCCGGCCTCGGCAAGGACGTGCACTCCATCATCGGCCAGGGCAAGCTGGACGACGTGCTGCAGAGCCGGCCCGAGACGCGCCGCGAGCTCATCGAGGAGGCGGCCGACATCGCCAAGCACCGCCGCCGCAAGGAGCGCGCGGAGCGCCGCATGGCCTCGATGGGCGAGAACCTCGTGAGGGCCAAGGACATCTCGCGCGAGGTGCACCGCCAGCTGCGCCCGCTCGAGCGCCAGGTGGACCGCGCCAAGCGCGCGAACGAGATATCCGAGCGGCTCGCCTACGAGAGCTGCGTGCTCGCCGTGGACGACCTGCGGCGCCTGCAGGCCGCCCATGCCGAGCTCACGCGGCGCGACCAGGAGGCCCAGGCGGCCGTGGAGCTCGCCCGCTACCGCTCGCAGGAGAAGGCCCGCGAGCTCGACAAGCTCCAGGCCCTGCTCGAGCAGAAGGGCCTCTTCGTGGGCGACCTGGGCGAGCAGCGCCGCCGCACCCAGCAGATACTCGCCCGCATCGAGAGCGACATGCGCCTTCTCGAGGAGAAGGGCAAGAACATGGTGGGGCGCATCTCCGAGCTGCGTATGGAGCTCTCCGCCTCGGCCAAGCGGCGTGCCGACGCCGCCTCCCAGCTCGAGCAGACGCGCTCCGAGCTCGCCCAGGCGAAGGCCGAGGCAGGCGAGCTGGGGGAGGAGGCGGGACGGCTCGGTCCCGAGGCGGATGCCGCCAAGCGGCGCCGCTCCGAGCTGGACGCGCGCCATGCGAAGGCGGCCTCCGAGCTCTCCCAGGCGCTCAAGACGGCAGACGCCGAGGCCTTGGCCCATGCGCGCCTGCGCGACGCGGTGAGCAAGGCGGAGGTGGAGGACTCGCTCTTCGAAAGCCGCATCGCGCAGCTCGAGGAGGGCGCGCAGGCGGCCCAGAAGGCAGCCGAGGAGGGCGAGGCCCGCGCCGAGGAGCTCGCCGGCAAGCTGGACGAGGCCCGCGCCGCAGAGCGGGCCGCCACGGAGGCCGTGGAGCGCGGGACGGCGGCGCTCACGCGCGCCCGCGCGGATGAGGACTCCGCCCGCACGGCCCTGGCGGACGCCCGTGCGCAGCTCTCCGCCCTCGTGCGCATGGACGAGATGGCGAGCAAGGCGAGCCCCCTCATGGGGGAGCTTGCGCAGCGCGAGGACGTCGCGGCCCACGTGAGCTGCCGGCTCGGCGACCTCATCGAGGCTCCCACCGCACTCGAGGGCCCCGTGGAGCGCCTGCTCGGCGCCGACCTGCTGGCCCTCGTGGTGGACGCCCCGGCCGAGCTCGCGAACGTCGCGCGCACGGCGGCCTCGCGCGCCTCGGTGGGCGGGACGGCCTCCATGCTCGCCCTGGGCGACGCGGCGCTCGCGGGCGCCAAGGCAGGCGAGGACTCGGGCGGGCGCGAGCAGGCGCCGGGCACGCGCCTTCTGGACGAGGTCTCGGTGGACGAGCGGGCGCTCCCGCTCTTCGAGGCGCTCCTGGGCGACGTGCGCGTCGTGGACGACGTCGACGCCGCGCTGGCGGCGCATGCCGCGAGCCCCTCGCACGCCTACGTGACGCTCGACGGGGCGACCGTCTATCCCGACGGGCGCGTGCACGTGGGCGAGGACGTCTCGGAGGGGACGGGCTCGCTGGAGCGCAAGCGGCGCATCCGCTCCCTGGAGCGTGGCATGGCGGGGCTGGAGCGCGCCAGCAAGGAGGCGTCCGAGGCGGCATCCGCCACGCAGGAGGCGCTCTCCGAGGCGCGCTCGAAGGTGGCCGCGGCACAAGGCACGGCCGCGCGCATCTCCGGCGAGCGGGAGTCGGTGGCGAAGGAGGCGGCACGCCAGCGCGAGCGGCTCGCCAAGGCCGCCGAGGAGCGCCGCAAGGTCGAGAGGCGCCGCGAGAAGGCCGCCAAGACGCTCGAGGAGAGCCGCCCGGAGCTGGAGCGCCACGCGAAGGCCGCGGAGGAGGCCCAGGCGCGGGCCGCCTCGCTCACCCACGACATGGACGCCATGGCGCCCGACCGCGACGAGGCCGCCAAAGCCGAGCAGGCGGCCTCGGAGAGGCTCTCCGAGGCGCGCCTCAGGCTCGCCTCCACCCGCGAGCGCGCCCGCTACCTCGAGACCCGCGCCACCGAGCTCGCACGGCGCATCGAGGAACTCGACGGGCGCATCGCCGAGGCGGGGCGCTCCGCCCGCGCGCTCGAGGTCATGGTGCAGCGCGTGAGCCCCCTGCACGAGCGCTACGACGCGATGAGCGAGGCGGCGACGGCGTGGGCCGCGCGCCTGCGCGACCGCGCCTCGCTCGCCGAGTCCGACTCCGACTCGCTCAAGCGCACGATCGGCGAGGCGCGCAAGCAGGCTGCCGAGGCGGGCGAGGCGGTGGACGCCGCCGTGGAGGAGGCGAACGCGGTCAAGGTGGAGATCGGCCGCGTGGAGGTGCAGGTGGAGCAGGCGGTCCAGGGCATCAGGGCGCTCGGCGCCATGGAGCTCGAGGACGCGCTCCGCCTCGAGGCCCCCGAGGACCGCGATGCCCTGGAGGAGGAGGTCGCCTCCCTCAGGCGCAGCCTCGCCGACATCGGCCCGGTGAACCAGGTGGCCATGGGGGAGTACCAGCGCCTCTCGGAGCGCGCGGACTACATCGACGAGCAGGTGGCCGACCTGGAGGCGGCGCAGAAGGCGCTCTCGAGGATCTCGGCGGCCATAGACCGCAAGATGCGCAACCGGTTCCTCGCCACCTTCGACAAGGTGAACGGCAACTTCTCGCGCATCTTCCAGATCCTCTTCCCCGGGGGCAGCGCCCACCTCGAGCTCACCGACCCGGACGACCCCGCGTCCTCCGGCGTCGAGGTGGTGGCCCAGCCCAAGGGCAAGCGCATAGCCAAGATGTCGCTCATGAGCGGAGGGGAGCGCTCGCTCACGGCGCTCGCCCTGCTGTTCGCGGTCTACCAGGCGCGCACGGTGCCGTTCTACGTGTTCGACGAGGTGGAGGCCGCGCTCGACGACTCGAACCTCGATCGATTCCTCAACGCGATCGACCAGCTGCGCGAGGTGACGCAGCTCATAGTCATCTCGCACCAGCGGCGCACGATGGAGAAGGCAGATGTGCTCTACGGGGTCTCGATGCGGGCTGACGGCGTGAGCCACGTGGTCTCGCAGCGGCTGGACCGGACGACGGGAAAGGTGGTCGACGCTTAGCATGGGATTCGCAGACGCCCTCAAGCGCGGGCTCAACAGCATCTTCTACTTCGGCGGCGAGGTGGACGAGGAGTTCTGGGACGACCTGGAGGACACCCTCGTCATGGCCGACATGGGCGCCCTCGTGGCCGAGCACGTGGTGGACGACCTGCGCGAGCAGGCGGCCGCGGAGCACCTGCGCACGGACAGGCAGCTGCGCGAGGCGCTGGCCAAGCGGCTCGCGCAGGAGTTCCCCGTGGCGGAGGCCGACCCCTTCGAGGACACGCCGTCGTGCGTGCTCTTCGTGGGGATCAACGGCTCCGGCAAGACCACCACGGCAGGCAAGCTCGCCGCCATCGCCCGCGACGAGGGCAAGGAGGTTCTGCTCGGCGGGGCCGACACCTTCCGCGCAGCCGCCATAGAGCAGCTCCAGCAGTGGGGCGAGCGCGCCAAGGTGGACGTGGTCTCCCGCTCGCGCGGGGCCGACCCGGCGAGCGTCTGCTACGACGTGCTCGACGAGGCCGAGCGGCGCCATGCCGAGCTCGTGCTCATCGACACCGCCGGGCGCCTGCACACCTCCAAGGACCTCATGCGCGAGCTCGCCAAGGTGGTGGGCGTCACCCGCAAGCGGGCGGGCATGCCCGTGCGCGTGGTGCTCGTGGTGGACGCCACCACCGGCCAGAACGGCCTCGCGCAGGCCAAGGAGTTCAACGACGAGCTCGACCTCGACGGGCTCGTCCTCACGAAGCTCGACGGCACCGCGAAGGGCGGCATCGCCGTCGCCATAGCCTCCGAGCTCGGCCTGCCGATCTTCCGGATCGGGGTGGGCGAGCGCCGCGAGGACCTCAAGGACTTCGACGCGCTGGCGTTCTGCCGCCAGCTGGTGGGGGAGGAAGACTAGCATGCCCATGTTCTCGAGCCTCTCGGACCGTCTCCAGGACACCTTCGACAAGCTCCGCGGGAAGGGCCGCCTCACCGAGGACGACATCAACTCCGCGATGCGCGAGATCCGCCTCGCGCTTCTGGAGGCCGACGTCAACTACAAGGTGGTCAAGGACTTCGTCGCGCAGTGCAAGGAGCGCTGCCTGACGAGCGAGGTGCTCGACTCGCTCACCCCGGCCCAGAACGTCGTGAGGATCGTGCTCGACCAGCTCACGGAGCTTCTCGGCTCCACCGAGAGCCGCCTCGTGCTGGCGCAGAACCGCACGCCGAACGTGATCATGCTCGTGGGCCTTCAGGGCTCGGGCAAGACGACCGCGTGCGTGAAGCTCGCCTACATGCTGAAGCGCCAGGGCAAGAACCCGCTGCTCGCGGCCTGCGACACGCACCGCCCGGCCGCGGCCGACCAGCTGGCCACCCTCGGCGGCGAGATTGGCGTGGGGGTGTGCCGCGGCGACGGCAAGGACCCGGTTGCGGTGGCCAGGCAGGCCGTCCGCCAGGCCGTGGACGGCATGAACGACATCGTGATCGTGGACACCGCCGGCCGCATGCAGGTGGACGAGGCCATGATGCAGGAGGCCGTGGACATCCGCGACGCCGTCAAGCCCGACCAGATCCTCATGGTCGTCGACGCCATGGGCGGCCAGGACATCGTGAACGTGGTCACCGCCTTCGCCGAGCGCGTCGACTTCGACGGCGTGATCATGTCCAAGCTCGACGGCGACGCCCGCGGCGGCGGCGCCCTCTCGGTGCGCGCCGTCACCGGCAAGCCCATCAAGTTCGTGTCCATGGGCGAGAAGCCCGACTCGC
>CADBMC010000124.1 GCA_902795635.1 uncultured Coriobacteriaceae bacterium
CACGTGGGCGGGCTGTCCGGCGCGTTCATCCCCGTCTCCGAGGACGCCGGCATGATCCGCGCGGCCCAGGACGGCGCGCTCTCCATCGAGAAGCTCGAGGCCATGACCAGCGTGTGCTCGGTGGGCCTGGACATGATCGCCATCCCGGGCGACACGAGCGTGGAGGCCATCGCCGGCATCATCGCCGACGAGATGGCCATCGGCGTCATCAACAACAAGACCACCGCCGTGCGCCTCATCCCCGCCATCGGCCATAAGGAGGGCGACGTCCTCGAGTTCGGCGGGCTCTTCGGCTCTGCGCCGGTCATGCCCGTGAACGCGTTCGCCGGCTCGGTGCTCGCGCATCGCGGCGGCCGCTTCCCCGCGCCGCTCAACTCGCTGAAGAACTAGCGGCCGGCGTCAGCGGGTCGGTAGGGGCAGCCTCGTTTCATGTTCATGCGCGTTCTGCGACAAATTGGCGCACGAGCGCACTGAATTTGTCGCAGAACGCGCATGAACGTTACCGATATTCGGCACGGCACGCGACGTAGTTGACGAAGAAGCCGCCGATGCGCATCCTCCCGCGCAAGGGGATGGGCGACGTGTCATTTGGTAGCTGCAAGCTGTGCTCATTCAGCAGGCGCCTAGCTGCTCTGGCAGATTTCAGCTCCGCCGGCGCCCCGACGCGCGACACCCCGAAGGTTTCCAGCAACCGCGTGAAGAGCCGCCTGTCACAAATCTCCGCATACGAGAACCTGATGACCCTCACGCCCATCGCCGAAAGACGCGACTCCCGCCTTCGTTCCCTGGTCAGCGCATCGATGATGTCGCCGCCTCCCAACATGGCCGGGTTCTCGTACTTCTGTCTGCCGTCGAGCTCACCACCAATCAGCCCACCCTCGGTCTGCCAAGAGAAGTCGAGCCGGAAGAATCGACCAGACTCGAGCGGATCGGCGACCCTCGTCTGCAGGTCAGGCTCAGCGAAGCCGAGCTCGAGCATCGTCGCCCGGGCAAGGCTCTCGCCTCCGCTCTCAGCACGCCCGTCTGCGTATAGGAACGCAACGTATGCGCGCGCCGCCCCCTTCTCGGCGGCGCGCGACGCGGCATAGTCCAACAGGGCATCCTTCGTGACCAGCGAGAGGCGCAATGCCGAGTCGGCCGTCACGAGCGCTTCGGCAAATGACCAGTGGCTAGCGCAGTCGAAGAGGGTCGCGAAGACCGGCACAACAAGCAGCCCGTCCTTATGTACCGGCAGCCTCTTAGCCCGGGTCGTGCAGATGCCGGATTGCCTCGGCCTCGTGCCGGCACCGACGCCCTCACGTGTGCCTCCTGCGCCTCCCAAGGTGACGCAAACCTCGTCGAGCTCCCGGTACGACACCGCAAGTCCCCAAGCGAGTGCCGCGGATTGACGCCCGAACGACCAGCTCGGATGCATGGCCTGCAACGCGCGCATCTTCCGAAGATGCCGCGATGCGGGGTCCAGGCTCTCCCATTCCTCCCGGGTTGCGAACATTCCCTTGAGCGGACGTACGAGAATGCCTTCCCGCACGCATCTCTCTGCAAGGCGCACGTCCATGCGGTCTGCCGGGACATAGCACATGCCCCGGCGCCCAGCATCCTCAAGCTGGGCAACCAACCGCCTACGCGCCTTGCTGGCCATCGTCATCGCTCCCCCGATGCAAGGCCGACGACCTCACCCAATCCGTGGGGCCTCGCCTGCATCGGCAAGCATATATGGCTATTTACCTGCGTATATTTACAAGAATCTCACATCGGCGAAAGGCATCGGGGCCCGCGCGGCATTGTCGACGGCCGATGCCAGATGATGGCCGCTGGCATCATGTTCGTGCGCGTTTCTCGACAAATTCGCTCGTCTGCGATCCCCATTTGTCGCAAAACGCGCATGAACATGGCCACGCATAGTCGCAGCCCGCCGCTACGTGAGGACGACGCCTCCCAGCCAGCCCCAACGGGCGGGCACGGTGGCGCCGTAGAAGCTGATCCAGGAGTCCACGCTGATCTGGCGGATGTAGCCGACGTTGTCCATCACGGTGCCGCCGCCGACGTAGATGCCCACATGGCCGTAGATGCGGCCGGCTGCCGTGTGCGGATGGGTCGAAACCGCGATGATCATGCCCGGCTTCAGGGCCGAGCGGTCGGAGCTCGTGCAGTAGGCGGAGTACATGTCGCACGCGTCGCCGCCAATGAAGCCCACCCCGGCGTTCACGAAGACGTTCGAGACCCACGCGGCGCAGTAACCGAGGCCGGGCGACGGGGTGGAATAGCAGGCGGAGACCACGGCGGCCTGCGTGCCGCTCATCCCCGAGGTGTTCGCGCGCGAGCCGGAGTAGCTCTTGTGCGCCGCCGCCGCGGCGGCCGCCTGGGCGGCGAGCTCGGCGTCGCGCTGGGCCATGAGGCTCTGGACCTCGGAGCTCAGGCTCGAGATGAGGTCCTCCGCCTCCTGCTGCTTGGCGGACATGTCATCGAGCTGGGACTGCTCGCTGTCGGAGAGCTGTTGGAGCTGGGCCTGCTGGCTCTCGAGGTCGGACTTCTCCTGCTCGAGCTCGGCCTTGGCGTCCTTGATCTGGGTGATGAGCTCGGCGGACGCCTCGTTGATCTTGCCAAGGTAGTGGATGTTGGACGAGAGCTCCTCGAAGGAGCTGGACGAGAGGAGCACGTCCAGGATCGTCGCGTTGCCGCCCTTGTACGAGCTCCGAACGGAGCGCGAGAGGGTGGCCTGCTCCTGCTCGATCTCGGCCTGCTTGTCCTCGATCTTCTGCTCGGTCTCGGCAATCTGGCCGTTGACCTGCTCGATCTGCTCGAGCGTCTGCGCGTGGGTGGTCGAGAGGGTCTCGTAGTCGGAGGCGATCTGGTCGAGCTGCGCCTGGGCGGCATCGAGCTGGGCCTGGGCGTCGCTCAGGTCGGATGCGGTGTCCGCGAAGGCGCGTCCGGGGGTGGTCAGCGAGGCGAGCCCGGCGGCGCCCAGGATGCCCGCGCCGCACAGGAGCCTCAGCGCGGCCCGACGCGAGACGGCGATGCCCCTTCCCTGGGGCTGACGTCCGGCCGACAGCGCTCCATCTCCCTCGGGAGCGACCATGGACCTGGCATGGCGTTCGATTGCGTCTCCAGCCACCTTGCCTCCAGATTCTCCGTTCGCATCGCACGGCATCCGCCGGGCGCGGCGCCGCGCGGCGCCTCCCGAATGCGACCGACGATGCCCGAATGCTAGCACAGGGCACCATGCGGCCCACAGACGCGCTGGCAGAAGCGCAGCATAGGCACGCAGCCGCATGCCAAGGCCGCCTATGGCAGCATCCGCACCTCGGGCTCGAGCCTCACGCCGAACTGACGCTCGACCTCGTCCTGCACGTGATGGATGAGCGCGCGGACGTCGGCGGCGGTGGCGCCGCCCGCGTTCACGACGAAGCCGGCATGCTTCTCGGAGACCTGGGCGCCCCCGATGCTCGCCCCCTTGAGCCCGGCATCCGCGATGAGCTTGCCCGCGAAGTGGCCCTCGGGACGCTTGAAGGTGGAGCCTGCCGAGGGCATCTCGAGCGGCTGCTTCTCGCGGCGGCGCTCCTGGAGGTCGTCCATCGTGGCGCGGATCTCCTCGGAATCGCCCGGCACGAGCTCGAACGAGGCAGAGAGGCAGACGAGCCCGTCCGTGCGGATGCGGCTCGTTCGATACCCAAAGGCGAGCTCGTCGCCAGAGAGCGTGCGCACGTCGCCGTCGGCGGTGAGCACGCGCACCTCGCAGACGACGTCGGCCGTCTGCCCGCCGTAGGCGCCAGCGTTCATGAACACGGCGCCGCCCACCGAGCCGGGAATCCCGCATGCGAACTCCAGGCCAGAAAGCCCCAGCTCGCAGGCCATCTCGCTCGCGTCGGCAAGCGATACGCCCGCCTCGCAGCGCATGATGCGCCCATCCACGTTCGCGTTGTCGAGGGCGCCGGACGTGCACACCACGACCCCACGGAACCCCTCGTCGGCAACGAGCAGGTTCGAGCCGTTGCCCATCACGAACAGGGGCGCCCCGGCAGAGCGCACGATCTGCGCCACCTCGGCCAGCTGGTCGGAGGTGACGGGCGTCACGAACAGGTCCGCAGGCCCGCCGATCTCGAAGGTCGTATGCTCGGACATCGGCTCGTCGAGGGAGACGTTCTCCTCTCCCACCACGCGCATGATGCGAGCCGCCAGCGCGTCACGGTCAGGTCTTCGTATGTCCATGCCTCTCTCACCCCGAAGCGGTCTTCGTTGCCAGGCGGCGCGCCAACGCTCCATCTGGCGCGCGTCCTCATTCGCCTTCCCATCTTCGCATACCTTCGCGCCGTCGCATAATCTTCTGAAGCCGAGCCGATGCGCCCTTACGCTCCCGTCACAGCTACGTCACACGCTGCCGGGCGCATGCGGCCGGACCTCACGCGAGAGGATGTCGCATGGGCAAGGGCACCGCTGGGCACCACACGCACGAGGGCGCGTCGCGCGCATCGCACGCGGCGCCGGCTCGCCTGCGAAAGCGGCATGTCGTCGCAGGCGTCGCCGTCATCGCAGCGGCGCTCCTGGCAGCAGCCGTGGCCATCTGGACGAGGGCGGCAGCGTCACCGGAGGGTGCCCCGGCAGCAGAGGAGGAGCCCGCCGAGGTCGTCTCGGACGACATGGGCGTCGCCGAGGGCTCGGATGACGGCGCGGAAGAGGACGCCGACGCGGACGATGCCGAAGGCGACGAGGTCGTGAGCGCCACGACGGAGTCCGGCATCTCCTACGCGGGCAGCCCGAATATCGAGGGTTCCGACGCCCTCGCGGCGCTCGAGGCGTTCGTGGCCGAGTGCCAGAGCGAGGGCATCATGTGCTCCATCACCTGCTATGACCTGGATGGCGGCGTGGCGTCGCTCACCTACCAGCCCGACGCGACCGTCTACTCCGCAAGCGCCATCAAGGGGCCGTACTGCCTTTTCGTCTACCAGGACCTGGTCGAGGGCGGCAGTTACTCGCACGACCGCGCCCTGGCGCTCGTCACGAAGGTCATACGCCACTCAGACAACGATGCCTACCGCACGCTGCGCTCGGAGACGTATCGCACGGGCTTCTCCGCATGGCTCGGGAGCGCGGGCATCTCCGTGGAAGGGCGCGAGAACGCCTTCGACGAGCACTGGTACGCGGAGGTGAGCTCCCGCGAGCTCGCGCTCGCCTGGCAGCAGGGCTACGCGTATCTCACGAGCGGCACCGACTGCGCCAACGAGCTCGCCGGCCTCTTCGAGCAGACCATCCACTCTCCCATACACGAGGTGCTCGGCAGCCGCTACGAGGTGTGGTCGAAGGCGGGCTGGTTCCAGGGCTACGACGGCGATGCCTCGCCCGCGATGAATGACGCGGGCATCGTGCTCTCCGACACCGGCCCCTACGTGATCGCCGTCTGCACGGACTCCGACGACGACCTCGAGCTCGTCGAGCGCATCGTGGACGCCGTCGGCCGCTGCCATGGCGAGCTCGCGGGCGGCGACTCCTCCTCGGCGCTGGCCTGACGCCAGCCATACGCACGCTATACGCACGGCATACGCCCGCCAGACGCGCAACGCACGCCTGGCACACGCGCTCCATGCGCACGCCAAACGCGCGTCTCGCACGTGGCACACAGACCCGCCACGCTCCCCATCTATAATTGGCTATCCGGTCGCACGCGAACGGACGGTCACACGCGCGGGCCGCATCAGCCGCCGACCGCAGGCATCGAACTCGTCCAAGGGAGCCGCATGGCCACGAACAGCACGCAGGGCACGTCCGAGCAGGGCAAGCGAATTCTCGTAACCGGCGGCGCCGGATTCATCGGCAGCCATACCGTGGTCGAGCTCCTCCAGAGCGGCTACGAGGCCGTCGTCGTGGACGACCTGTCCAACGCAAGCCCCAAGGTGCTCGACCGCATCCGCCAAATCGTTGGGGCAGAGGCGTCGGAGCGCCTCTTCTTCCACGAGGCCAACGTGGCCGACCGCGAGGCCCTCGAGGCCGTGTTCGACGCACACAGGATCGACGCGGTCATACACTTCGCCGGGTTCAAGGCCGTGGGCGAGTCCGTGAGCAAGCCTATCGAGTACTACTCCAACAACCTCGGCTCCACGCTCACGCTCGTGGACGTCATGCGCGAGCACGGCTGCCGCTCGATCATCTTCTCCAGTTCGGCCACCGTCTACGGCGACCCGGACTCGCTGCCGCTCACCGAGGAGTCCCCGAAGAAGCCCGCCACGAACCCATACGGCTGGACCAAGTGGATGATCGAGCAGATCCTCACCGACCTTCACACGGCGGACCCCGCATGGGACGTC
>CADBMC010000125.1 GCA_902795635.1 uncultured Coriobacteriaceae bacterium
ACGATGTTGTTGGTGGTGGTCTTGCCGTTCGTGCCGCAGACGACGATCGAGCCGCGCCGCAGCTTGCCCGAGAGCTCGCCTATGAGGCCCGGGTCCACTGCGAGGGCCACGCGGCCGGGAAGCTGCCCTCCGCGGCGGCCCAGCACGCGGCGGAGCACGAAGCCCGTCACGTCTCCCGCCGCGACCGCGAGCGAGCTGCGGGCGCCCATATCTAGCGCCTCTTGCTGTCGGAGCCGAACCAGCCCTTGACGGTGTCGAAGATCTTGGGATCGCCCTCCAGGTACTGGCCGAAGCCGATGCCCAGGATCACGAACAGCACGATGACGAGGACGCGCCAGAAGCCGATGAGGATCACGAGCAGCGCGACGACGAAGCCCACGCATGCCCAGAAGGCCTCGGTGGCGTGCCCGGGGAAGGCACGGTCGAGATGGCCCTTCGCCTTGTCGGAGAAGTCATCGAAGGTGTTCTGGAAGCTCTCGCCCGAGCCGGCGTTGCCGGACGAGGACGCATACGAGGAGCCATGCGCTGCCGCTGCATCGCCTGCCGTCGGGGCCGCGTCCTCGACCTCGTCCGGGGCCACGGCCTCGTCCTTCTCGGCATGGGCCTCTCCAGGCTCGGGGGCCGCGTCCTGCGGCTCCTCCGTCTCGGGCTCGGCGGCCGCTTCGGGCTCCTCGGCCCTCTCGGGGCCCTCGCCCTTCTTGGGTTCCTCGTCCTTCTTGGCATCCTCTGCCATGGCTACTCCCCCGTCCCCTCGGAAGATGCGTCCGCCTGCGTGCCGTCGGAAGCAGGAGCATCGCTCGCGCCCGCAACGGAGGACGCCTGCGAGGCGTCCTCCGCGTCATGGGCCGCCACGCCCGAGCCGTATGCGCCCGAGGAGGCGCCGTAGGCGGGCAGGGTCCCCGTGGCATCCGACGCGGAGGCGGACGGGTAGGACTCCGTCTGCGGCTCCGTGAACTCGAGCCGCACGGAGCGCAGCTTGCTTCCGCAGAGGTCCGCGAGGCCGCGCTTGAGCTCGGCCTGCAGCTCCTCGCCCGTGCCCAGGACGTCGATCGTGCTCACGGGCTGCACGCGCACGCGCACGCGGATGTCGCCCCTGCGCTTGGCGGAGACGAACACCTCGTCGGCGATGCAGGTGCCGTCGGCCTCCACGATCTTGGTCGCCCGCGACGCGATGGCGTCGCGCGTCACCGTCACGGCCGACCCGTCGCCCTTCGTCACTTCGATGGCGTCGACGCGGGAGGAGAACAGCCCGCGGCACAGTATGAACACCAGGCCGCCCAGGCACACGACCGCGCAGGCCTCCACGGCCCTGTACAGCCAGCCGATGCCCAGAAGCGCGCTGAACAGCTTCGACCAGGGCCCGTACCACGTAAGCCCGAGCATCACGAGAGCGAAGATGCTCACGAGGCCGTAGACGGCGAAGACGAAGCGCTTGAACCCGCCCATGTGATCCTCCTATGCCCCGTTGGAACGATTCGGGTGCGGTCCGAGGTTGCGGATCGGAAGCTACTCGTCGTCCTCCTCGAGGGCAGCGACGACCTCGTCGGTCATGTCCATCGTGGTGTAGACGTTCTGGACGTCCTCGAGCTCGTCGAGGCGGTCGATGAGGCGCTGGACCTTCTTGGCGTCAGCGGGCGAGACCTCGGTCGGGGTGGTCGGGACCATGGTGAGCTCGGAGCCCTTGACCTCGATGCCCTGGGCCTCGAGGCCCTTCTGGACGTCCTGCATCTTGTCGTAGGCGGTCCAGACGATCCACTGGTCGCCGGCGTCCTCGTAGTCGTCGCCGCCGGCCTCGGCCACCGCCATCATGAACTCGTCCTCGTCGGAGGCGTTGTCCTTGTCGGGGACCTTCTTGTCGTCGCTGGTGATGACCTTCTCCACGGCGATGGTGCCCTTGCGCTCGAACTGGAACGCGACCGAGCCGGAGGTGCCCAGGTTGCCGTTGGAGTGGGTGAACGCGGAGCGGACGTCTGCCGCGGTGCGGTTGCGGTTGTCCGTCAGGCAGTCCACGTAGAACGCGACGCCGGCCGGGCCGTAGCCTTCGTAGGTGATCTCCTCGTAGACGGCCGCGTCGGCGCCAGCGCCGAAGGCCTTGTCGATGGCCGACTTGATGCGCGCGTTGGGCATGGAGACCATGCGGGCGCGCTGCACCGCGGCGGCGAGGGAGGCGTTGTTCTCGGGGTTGGGGTCGCCGCCGAGCTTGGCCGCGACGGTGATGTTGCGCGCCATCTTGGAGAAGAGCGCTGAGCGCTTCGCGTCGGCTGCGGCCTTCTTGTGCTTGGTGGTTGCCCACTTTGAGTGTCCGGACATCTATCGTCTCCCTTGTCATTTCAAGGCGCGACGCCGGCCTGCCCCGCCAGCCGCCGCGCCCAGCCCATGTATCCCTCTAAAAATACTCGTATGTCCCGCCAAGATAAAGTGCCGCGAGGCACGAGACGGCATGCCGCCTGCCGACGCGTGGGCGGCGACGCGCGCGGCCCACCATAATGTTGGACGATCGTGAGGCCGAGGCCAACCGTCCCGGCTCAGGCGAGACGAGGAGGCAGAGATGCTGTTCATCGCGAGCTTCAGCTACTCCGACGACTACGAGGCCGAAGAGAACTACGTGCTCATGCCCTGCGTGGTGAGCGCGGACGACCCGCAGCAGGCGCTCGACAGGCTCTCCGAGCTGCTCCAGCACGCGCACGACGAGGCCGACGGCCTGTTCTCCGGCACGGGCGAGGTGTACTTGGAGTCCCTCGTGGGGATGGACGACGTGCCCGAGGACGGGCTCATCGTCCAGTGGCAGAAGGTCGTGCCCTCCGACGACGGGCTGGTGCTGCTCAGCAGCGCCCTTCCCTACGGCAACCCCAGCGCCGTCTCCTACGAGTTCGCCGACGACACGGAAGGCACGGACGAGGATGACGGCTTCGACGATAAGGCCGAGCCCGACGAGGACGACGAGGCGGAAGACGACGATGACGCCTTCATGGAGCCGTTCATGACATTCGAGTAGCTCACGCGCACGTTACGCGCACGGCAGGCGCCCACGCGACCTGCGTCCGAGCCGTGCCAGGTGCCCTAGCCGAGCGAGGCGTCCTGCTCCGGCTCCGGGCCCACGTGGCCGCGCTGCGCCCAGCCGCGCCTGCGCGCCAGGACGAGCTCGACGATGCCGATCGCGATGAGCGGCGTCGAGAGCACCTGCCCCATGGTGAGCCACCCGGTGCCGAAGAGGTAGCCGATCTGCGCGTCGGGAAGCCTCACGAACTCGATGAGGAACCGGAAGATGCCATAGAGCAGCAGGAACGTCCCCAAAAACGTCCCCTGTGGACGCGGAGGGAGCTTGCGCGAGAGCGCGACCATGACGACGAGCAGCACGACGCCTTCCAGGAGCGCCTCGTAGAGCTGCGAGGGATGGCGGGCGACGTTGCCGCCCGTCTCGAACACGACGCCCCACGGAAGGTCCGTCGGCTTGCCCCACAGCTCTCCGTTAACGAAGTTCGCGAGGCGCCCGAAGAAGAGCCCGCACGGGGCGCCGATCACGGCCATGTCCGCCAGCGTCCTGAAGCAGAGGCCGTAGGTCCTGCAGCAGATGAGGCCCGCGACGAGCGCGCCCGCGACCCCGCCGTGGAAGCTCATGCCGCCCTCGTTCAGGGCGAATATCTCAAGGGGATGCGAGAGGTAGTAGCCCGCCCCGTAGAACAGCACGTAGGCGAGGCGCGCGCCCACGATCACGCCGATGCAGCACGAGATGACGACCGAGTACAGCTCGTCGCCCGACACGTCCACCTTCCACCTGCGCGAGACGCGCCACATGATGAGCGCCGTGAGGACGAACCCGGCCAGGTAGGCCAGGCCATACCAGCGCACCGCGAAAGGCCCGACGGAGAAGGCGACGGGGTTCAGGTGATGGTAGAGGTCGTTGAGCATGCGGCTCCCTGTCCGAGGTCATCGGCGCCTGGGGCGCCATGCGCTGTGCGGTGCCGGAGCATCCCCTAGAGCAGGGTGGGGATGTCCTCCTCGTCGTCGTCCTCGGATCCCTTCGCGGGGCCCTCGGTACGCGGGGCCGGGACGCCGTAGCCGAGCATCGACTGCAGCGCGCTGCCTGCCTCCGGCGACATCCCCGGCGTGACGGAGATGACCTTCGTGACGCCTGGCACGTGCTCCTTGAGGATGCGCTCGACGCCCATCCCCAGGGTGATGGAGGACAGCGGGCATCCCGCGCAAGAGCCGCTGAGCTCGAGCGACACCACGCCGTCGTCGTCCACGTCCACCAGGCGGCAGTCGCCGCCGTCGGCCTGGAGGCTCGGGCGGACCACGTCGAGCACCTCGAGCAGAAGTTCGCGGTCCACCGGGACGTGCTCCTGCGTCGCCTGCTCGGCGCCCTCCGCAGAGGCGCCCCCCTCGCTCGTCGGCGCCGCCTTGGTATCCGTGACCCTCTCGTCTGCCATGTGAGAGGCCTCCTCCCCTTCGAGGCGCCGCGAGGGCGCCCGTGAATTCCTGCAATTGGCTAGGATTCTACCCAAGC
>CADBMC010000126.1 GCA_902795635.1 uncultured Coriobacteriaceae bacterium
CCTCGGCGCCGTCCTTGGCGAGGCTCTCCACGTTGTGGGCCTTGCTCGAGCCCGTGGCGCCGCCGATGCCGTCGCGGCCCGTGCGCCCGCCCAGGAGCACGATGGCGTCGCCCGGCTGGGGCACCTCGCGGCGCACGTGGCTGGCCGGCGCGGCGCCCACCACGGCGCCGATCTCCATGCGCTTGGCCACGTAGCCGGGGTGATAGAGCTCGGAGACCTCGCCGGTGGCAAGGCCGATCTGGTTGCCGTAGCTGGAGTAGCCGGCGGCCGCGGTGAGGCAGATCTTGCGCTGCGGGAGCTTGCCCTCGAGCGTCTCGGAGACGGGTCGTGTGGGGTCGCCGGCGCCCGTGACGCGCATCGCCTGGTACACGTAGGAGCGCCCGGAGAGCGGGTCGCGGATGGCGCCGCCGATGCAGGTGGCCGCCCCGCCGAAGGGCTCGATCTCGGTGGGGTGGTTGTGCGTCTCGTTCTTGAAGAGGTAGAGCCAGTCCTCGTCGTGGCCGTCCACGTCCACCTTCGTGCGCACGGTGCAGGCGTTGATCTCCTCGGAGACGTCCAGGCCCTTGAGCTGGCCTGTCCTCACCAGGTGCTTGGCGCCGATGGTGGCCATGTCCATGAGGCACACCGGCTTCTCGTCGCGCCCGAGCTCACGGCGAAGGCCGAGGTAGCGCTCGTATGCGGCGGCGACCTTCGGGTCGTCGGACTCGACGTCGTCGAGCTCGGTGCCGAAGGTGGTGTGGCGGCAGTGGTCCGACCAGTATGTGTCGATCATGCGAATCTCGGTGATGGTGGGCTCGCGGCCCTCGCTCGCGAAGTAACGCTGGCAGAAGGCGATGTCGGCCTGGTCCATGGCAAGCCCCATGTCCTCGCGCATCTGCGCGAGCCCTGCGTCGTCGAGCGCGAGGAACCCGTCGAGCATCTCCACGTCTGCAGGCTCCGGATAGTCGGTGGCAAGCGTCCTGCGCACGTCGAGCGAGGCCTCGCGAGCCTCCACGGGGTTGATCACGTAGCGCTTGACGGCCTCGACGTCCGCATCGATGAGGTCGCCCTCGAGGACGTATATCTTGGCGTTCCTCACGCGGGGTCGCTCGCCCTGGCTGATGAGCTGGATGCACTCGGCCGCAGAGGCGTCGCGCATGTCGAACTGGCCCGGCAGGCTCTCCACCGCGAACACGCGGGCGGTGGGGGGCACCTCAGGCATCTCGGAGCGGGCGACGTCTGCCTGCGGCTCGGAGAACACGGTGGGAACGCAGCGAGAGAAGAGCTCGGAGTCGATGCCTTCCACGTCGTAGCGGTTCACGATCCGCAGGAACCGCAGGCCGCCGATCCCCAGGATGTCCCGCAGCTCGTCCGCCAGCTGGCGGGCCTCGACGTCGAATCCGGATCGCTTCTCAACATAGACGCGGAAGACCATCTCTCCACCTTTCAGCCGACGTCCGGGCTGCCTCTCATTCTATGGCAGCGCACCCGCCGGGCGCGGTATCATGAGGAGGAGTTTTTCGCACCGTTATCCAAGCGTGTTCCGTGCTCGTGATGCGTTTGTGGCGTGCCGTGCGGGATGCCGTGCGGCTTCCGACGAAGGAGGATGCACATGCTCGTCAGCGCAACCGAAATGCTCAAGAAGGCTGAGGCCGGCCACTACGGTGTCGGCGCCTTCAACCTCAACAACCTCGAGTGGACCAAGTCCATCCTGCAGGCGGCCGAGGAGACGCAGTCCCCGGTCATCCTGCAGTGCTCCGCCGGCGCCGGCAAGTACATGGGCGGCTGGCGCACCGTCGTGGACCTCGTGAAGGACCTCTACGACTTCATGGACATCACCGTGCCGGTGGCCCTTCACCTCGACCACGGCACCTACGACGCGGCGAAGGAGTGCCTGGCAGCAGGCTTCACCTCCATCATGTACGACGGCTCGCACGAGGAGAGCTTCGAGATCAACCACGACCGCACGGCCGAGCTCGTGAAGCTCGCCCACAGCAAGGGCGTCTCCATCGAGGCCGAGGTGGGCGGCATCGGAGGCACCGAGGACGGCGTCACCAGCCGCGGCGAGTGCGCCGACCCGAAGGAGTGCAAGGCCATCGCCGACCTGGGCGTGGACTTCCTCGCCTGCGGCATCGGCAACATCCACGGCGTGTACCCGGCCGACTGGGAGGGCCTGCAGTTCGACGTGCTGGCCGCCATCAAGGCCGAGGTCGGCGACCTGCCGCTCGTGCTGCACGGCGGCTCGGGCATCCCGGAGGACCAGATCAAGCGCGCCATCCAGGGCGGTGTCTCCAAGATCAACGTCAACACCGAGAACCAGATCGTGTTCGCCCAGGCAACGCGCGAGTACTTCGAGGCCGGCAACGACAAGAAGGAGAAGGGCTTCGATCCGCGCAAGGTCCTGAAGCCGGGCATGGACGCCGTGGTCGACATGGTCAAGCAGAAGATCGTGATGTTCGGCTCCGACGGCAAGGCCTGGAACTAGACCTTCTGCGCGGCTAGCGGCTTCGGCCCGCATCGATGGCATGAACCGAGGGAGGGGGCTGCGGCCCCCTCCTTTTTCTTGTGAGCACGGAAGCCGCGATGGGGGCAGGGAAGCCGCGCACAAGGGAAGGGCGCCGGGAACGGATTCCCGACGCCCTTGCTGGCAGCGCCGACGCCTTGCGTGCTTGCGCGCTCGCGAGCGAGCCTACATCGGCATCGTGGGAGCCACGTAGGTGCGCGTCTGGTACTCGCGATCGAGGTTGTACAGGCCCTTGGGGTCGCCGCCGAAGAGCTCCATGTTCTTGATCATGTCGGTCGCGTTCGTCTCCTCCTCGCCCTGC
>CADBMC010000127.1 GCA_902795635.1 uncultured Coriobacteriaceae bacterium
CTCCTTGGAGCGGAACGCGATGCCGTTGATGCGGGTGAGCATCGTGTTGTCCTTGTCGCCCTTCCAGTAGGCGCCGGAGACGCCGGTAAGCTTGAAGGCCTTGAGGCCCTTGGTGTAGGTGAGGTGCGGGCCCACGCACATGTCCACGTAGTCGCCCTGCTTGTAGAAGGTGATGCGGACGTCCTCGGGCAGGTCGCCGATGTGCTCCACCTTGTACTTCTCGCCGCGCTCCCTCATGTGCTCGATGGCCTGCTCGCGCGGGAGCTCGTAGGTCTCGAACTTGAGGTTATCCTTCACGATGCGCGACATCTCCGCCTCTATGGCGGGGAAGTCGTCCTCGGAGACCTTCACGCCCTCGGGAAGCTCCACGTCGTAGTAGAAGCCATTGTCGGTCGCGGGGCCGAACGCGAAGTCCGTCCCCGGCCACAGGTGCGAGATGGCCTGCGCCATGATGTGCGCGGCAGAGTGGCGGATGACCTGGAGCTCCTGGTCCTCGGGGACCTCTGCGACGTGTCCGTCGTTGTACAAAGCCTTCATGTGGGAAACCTCTTCAATCGATGTGAGGGCACGAGGGTGCCCAGGCGAGCATGGCAAGGCGGCGCACGAAGCGTCGCAGGCACCTGTCACGGGCGGCTAGGCCCGGGGAAGGACAGGTGCCTCCATAGTGCCGGTGGCATGGCCATGGAGGCCAGGCAGCTCAATTGGCATGGATGGCCTTATCTCTCGTTTTCGACGCCCGATTTACGCGCCTAGTGTAGCGCTCTTGGGCGCTCGGGGCCCCAGGCGGGCGCTACCTGCCGAAGAGCCGCTTGAGCAGCCCATGCAGGCCATGCGTCTTCCGCTCGTCCGCCTCCGCAGGCGCAGGGGCGCTCTTGGGCTCGGGGGCAGGCACGGCGGCAGGCGCCGCGGCAGGCTGCGTGGGCTCGGGCTCGGGTGCGGCCGGCGCGGGCGCCGGCTCGGCTGCCGGGACGGACGCAGGCACGGGCTTCGCGGAGGCATGCGCCGAGACGGCCTGGGCGGCCACGGGTACCCTCATAGCGCGGGCGGTGCGCTCGGGGGCGCGGGCGATCGTGCCGATGAGGTAGGCCTGCGAGTCGAAGTCGCAGGCAGGGTCCACGGCCTCGCCGAGGGGCGTGTAGGTGCCGTCGGCCTTGAGCTCGCGGAGCTTCGCCGTGTCCTTGAGGCAGATGTCCACATAGCGGATGACCTGCTCGCGCAGCTCGTGCTCCTCGATGGGCCAAGCCACCTCGATGCGCTTGCTCATGTTGCGCGTCATGAGGTCGGCACTCGAGAGGTAGATGCGCATGTCGTCGTGGGCGCCGAAGCCGTAGATGCGGCTGTGCTCCAGGAGCCTGCCGACGATGCTCACCACGCGCACGTTCTCTGTGTAGCCGGGCACCTGCGGGACGATGCAGCTGATGCCGCGCACGAGCAGCACGACGGGCACGCCGGCGCACGAGGCCTCGCTCAGCTTGTCGATGATCTCCTTGTCAGTGATCGAGTTCGTCTTGAAGAAGAGGCCGCAGGGCTTGCCCTCTTGGGCGAGCGCGATCTGCTCGTCGATGCCGGCCACGATGTTCTCGCGGATCTGCAGGGGTGCCACCCAGAGCGTCTGGTAGGCACGCGAGCAGTTCTCGAGGCCCATGTTGCGGAAGAACTCGACGGCGTCGCGACCGAAGTCCTCCTTGGCCGTCATGTAGCAGAAATCGGTGTAGAGCTTGGCCGTCTTCTCGTTGTAGTTGCCGGTGCCGAGCTGGGTGATGTTGCGCAGCCCGTCGGGAGTGCGCAGCGTTATGGAGCAGATCTTCGAGTGCACCTTGTAGTCGTGGAAGCCGTAGATCACCTTCGCTCCGGCCTCCTCGAAGCGCTGCGACCAGGCGATGTTGTTGCTCTCGTCGAAGCGGGCACGGAGCTCGAAGAGGGCCATGACGTCCTTGCCCGACTCTGCGGCGTTGATGAGCGCCTCGGCGAGATGGCTCTGGCTGGCGAGGCGGTACAGCGTGATGCGGATGGAGACGACATCGGGGTTGGCCGCGGCCTCGCGCAGCATGGCCACGAACGGGTCCATGCTCTCGTAGGGGTACTCGAGCAGCACGTCGTGCTCCATGACCTGCTCGATGATCGAACGGCGACGGTCGAGCTGAGCGGGCCAAGCCGGCTTGAAGGGCTCGGAGGTGAGCCTGCCCAGGGTCTTGGAGTCCAGCTTGTCGGGAAGGGCGTAGGCGTAGCTCAGGTCGAGCGGCATGTCCACGGTGTAGACCTGGTGCTTCTTGAGGTCGAGCTTGGAGAGCAGGAACTTCGAGACGGTGTTGGAGAGGTCCTTCCTGCTCTCGAGGCGCACGGGCGCCAGGCGGGCGCGCTTGCGCAGGATCTTGCGCATGTGCTCGCGGTAGTCCTCGTCGCGCTCGTCGGAGCCTTCGGTGGCATCGAGGTCGGCGTTGCGCGTGACGCAGATCACGTTGGTGTGCTTGACCTCGTACATGCTGAAGATGTCGGCCACCACCGACTCCAGGGCGTCCTCGAGCAGGATGAAGCTGCAGCCCGTCTCGCAGGGCAGGTCGATGAGGCGGCTCGCCTGCTTGGGCATGGGGATGATGCCGAGCGTGACGTCCTTGGCGCCGGTCTCCTTGGCGCGTTTGCGGTCCTCCTTCGTGCGCCCCGGCTCCGTGAGCCGCACGATGATGTAGATGGCCCCGTTCTCCAGGTGCGGGAAGGGGTGCCGCGCGTTGATGACCTGCGGGCTCAGGAAGGGAAGCACGTTGTCGTCGAGGTAGGCGCGCATGTAGGCGGCCTGCTCGTCGCTCAGCTGGGACGGCGTGAGGCGGCGGATCCCGTGGTTCTTGAGCTCCTTCTGAACCTGCTTGTAGATCTCCTCCTCCTTGGGATAGAGCTGGGCGCAGCGCGCGTAGATGGCAGAGAGCTGCTCGGAGGGGGTCATGTTGGACTTGGAGTCGATGACCTCCTTGTCGATGAGGGAGAGGTCGTGCAGGCTGCCCACCCTCACCATGAAGAACTCGCGGAGGTTGCTCCAGTAGATGGACACGAACTGCAGGCGCTCGAGCAGCGGCACGTGCGGGTCGTTGGCGAGCTCCAGCACGCGCTCGTTGAAGCTCAGCCACGAGAGCTCGCGGTTCTGCGTGTAGGGCGGGTGAGCGGGCATGGCGGGCATCTCCGACGCCTCTTCGGACTCGGATTCCACGACGGCCGCGGGATCGGCCTCTGCTGCTGCCTCCGCCTCGGCTTCCGCCTTCGCTTCCGCATCTGCCTCGAACTTGGCTTCGGCTGCTGCCTCAGCCTCTGCCGCCACGTCGTCCTGCACCGCCTCGGGCCCCTCGGCCGGACGGCCCTCCTCGCTCACGTCCTGAATGCTCTCAAGCGGCTTCTCTTCCATCGATGTCTCCCTCGCCTCGCGCCTGCGGCCCATGGTACTTCGCCGCATCGGCCACGTCAGGCGCCTTGCGTACGTAATCGGATATTAAGTCTATGACGGAGCCGGCACGCACCCGAAGACGTCCGTCGGTCGGCGTCGAAGGCCTTACCCATCGATTACATTTCCCTCGCAAGGCGCCCCGCAACGCCTGCCGCCAGCGACCGGCAGCAAGACGCGAGGCCGCTAGAGGCTCGGCGGCAGGATGGCCTGCTCCCACCAGGGAATCCATTGCGTGGAGGACTCGACGAGCCCCGCCTGCAGGGTCGCATCCTCCCTCACGTCCGCATCGGGCGCGTCTGCCGCCAGGCGGCGGAGCGCCGGAAGGGACTCGGGCCCGAGGTCGGCCAGGTATGCCACGTCGGCCTCCCTAAGCTCGCCCGCGAGGTAGCAGCCCGCGTCGTAGTCGGCGACCACCCGGGCCGGCCGCTCCAGACAGAAGCCGGCCCAGAGCGCGCAGGCTATCGCGAGCCCCACGCGGAAGGCTGGAAACGCGGGCCGAAGGACGCGCGCCACGCAGAGCATGAGCATGCAGGCGATGCCGACCATGGCCCAGATGACCCCCAGACGCAGCAGCGAGAGGCCGTATGCCCCCACGTAGAGGCCCATGCGCCAAGCGGCCGAGGCGAGCATGACGAAGGAGGCGGCGCACAGGACGAGCTCGAGCGCGCGCACGATGGCGTCGATGCGGCGCAGCGGGGCCGCATCCTCCTCCACAGGGTGTGGTGCACCTCCGGCGCGCCCGCCAATCGCGGCGAGCGCCGCCCCCAGGGCGACGAGGTTGATCGCCGCCACCGCCGCCAGCTGGAAGAACCCACTGCGCGCATACTCAGCGACGTCTGCCGCGGCAGCCCCGCCGAAGAGGTACGGCAGCTCGAACGCCACGAAGGCGAGGTAGGCTGCGTCCACGAGGGCGAGCGCCGTCACGACGGCAGCGCACGCGCCGTCGCGCTCGCCCGACGTCCGGCTACCCGGGACATCCCCCACGGCATGGCCCTGCGCGGACGGAACCGCCACGACGCCGGCCACCAGCAGCGATGCCGCAAGCGCCCATATGGCCAGCCAGCGCAGGATGCGCCGCAGCCAGCCCTCCGCCGCAAGGAGCGCCTCGAGGGGCGAGACGGCGCCGAAGAGTCGCGCGAACCCGTCGTCTGCCTGCGCGAGCAGGGGGAGGGTCACGCAGAGCAGCAGCGCGGCGGCGGCCACCCCCACGACGATCCCCATCGCCGCCCCGGCAGAGGCCTTGCCACGCGCGCGCCCGTCCTCGCCCGAGCTCCCAGACACGAATGCCACGACGGAGCGCCAGGCATCTGCCACATGCACGAGCTGCTGCTTGGCGAAGAAGCCGATGGAGCGCAGCATGCCCGAAGGCGAGAGCGTCGAGAGGTCCCCGCCGGTGAGCGCGAGCCTATAGGCCATCATGCACGTAATGCCGAGCACGAACGCGTTCGCCGCACGGACCCACACGTTCCAGGTGAGCGCTGGGACGCAGGCCAGCGCGCACGAGAGGGCCACGAACACCCTCTCCCAGGCGCCCGCCGTGCCGCGTCCGCGCCGTACGAGGGCGAGGCAGGCAAAGAACGCGACGATGAGCGCCCCGAAGGGCCATCCTCCCGCGAGCACGAGCACGCCCGAGAGGCAGGGCCCATCCGCCGCCACGCACCAGAGCGCAGCGAGCGCCGCGGCGAGCGCGACGGCCTCGAATCGCCGAGAGGTCCCTGGGAGCGTCGGGCGCTCCCCCTTCAGTCCGCCTTGTGGCATCTCTATTCCTTCCGGACGGATGGGCCTGCCGACCCCGGCGCGGCCGCTTCCTCGCCTTCGCCAGGCACGTAGCGGAGCAGGTCCGCCGGCTGGCAATCGAGCTCCCGGCAGATGGCGGCCAGCGTCGAGAAGCGGATCGCCTTGGCCTTGCCGGTCTTGAGGATGGAGAGGTTCGGGACGGTCACGCCCACGCGCTCCGAGAGCTCCTTGAGGCTCATGTGCCTCTTGGCGAGCATGACGTCGAGATCGACCTTGATGCTTCCCATGTCACACCGTCATGTCGTTCTCGTCCTTGATGTCCGCGGCGCGCCCCGTGAGAAGCGCCAGCGCCACGCACACGATGCACAGGGCCACGCAGAAGATGAGCGCCACGGAGAGGACCGAGTAGCTGGAGAGGCCCACCGAGCCGCCTCCTGCGACGACGCACAGGACGATGCAGGCGGCCCACACGGCCGCGCTCGCGGCAGACGCAGCTCCCATGCGCCTCAGGCGGGAGGCGTTCTCCCGGACGAAGGTCTCCCCTCGCCCTATGGACGCGAACAGCCTCCAGGCGACGACGGCGACGTAGACGAGCGGGACGCAGCCGATGGCGAAGGCGAGCGTCGCCTCTTGGGGCACGGTGCCCGCGGCCTCCGCCTCGGGAACCACCTGGGTGGCGACGACCGCCATCGCGACGAGCGACAGGGCATCGACGAGCTCGAGCACCCGTGATAGCGCCTTGTTCGACATCCTGGCCAGCCTCCCTGCGCGGGACATTCCCGCCTCTCCTTCTGCACGCTCTCAGCATATATGGCCAGATATCGTTTTTCAATAATGAATTATCGATTTTCGATAAATACACGAAGAGACACAGCCCGCGCGCCGGACGCACCATTGCCGCGGCAGGCGCCCCGAGAGGCGAACGCCCCGCCCGCATGACGCGGACGGGGCGAACGGGAAAAGGAGCCGGTAGGAGGCTCCGAGAGCGGCTAGGCTGCTACGAGAGCTCGGCGACGATCTCGTTGTACTTGTCGATGAGCTCCTGCTTGTGCTCGGTGATGTAGTCGAGGTCGAGGTCGACGTTGCCCAGCTCGTCGGCATCCTTCAGGCCCTTGGTGGAGGCGTACTTGTTGTTCGAGCGCCCGAAGATGTGCGTGGTGCGCCAGTCGCCATGCTCCTTGGAGGCGAGCATGTCCATGAGCGCCTGGGCGGCGGTGAGGTTAGGCGCGTTCTTCGTGATGGACATGCCGGATGCCATCGCGGTGTTGCCCTCCTCCATGTAGACGCACTCGATGTCGGCGCCGTCGGCGATCATGTCGAGCACGGCGTTCTCGTAGGAGAGGCCGCAGGTGTACTCGCCCTGGGCGACCAGGTTGAAGACGTCCTTCGAGGAGTTCGTGGTGAAGGTCAGCGGGACGAGCTTGCGAATGTAGTCCCAGGCCTTGTCATCGGCGAACTCGTCGCCCATGACGGCCAGGATCGTCTGCAGCTGGCGGAAGCCGGACGAGGAGGCGTCGGGCGCGGCGACGATGATCTGGCCCTTGAGCTTGTCGTTGATCAGGTCGTTGTAGCCCTTGATCTCCACGCCGGCGTCCTCGGCCAGCGACGGGTTCACGACGATGCACATCTCCTGGATGTCTATGTAGGACTTGAGATGCGTGTCATCGACGTAGGTGAGCTGGTCGTTCTCCTCCTGCCAGGTGGTGTAGGTCTGCAGGATGTCCTCGTTGGAGGTGCCGTCGGAGGCGAACATGCCGCCGGCGATGACGTCGCAGTCGCTGTTGGAGTCGGAGCGGACCTTCGTGACCAGGGTGCCCACGGAGTCGGCCTGGAACTGGACCGTGCAGTCAGGATAGAGCTGTCCGAAGACCTCCTGGATGCGATCCTGCTCGTCCTGGAGCATCGTCGTGTAGACGGTCAGCGTGCCGGACACCTTGTCGGCGTCCATGGCCCACTCGGGGCGCTCGCTGGAGTCGGAGCCCGTCGAGCCGCCGGCGTCGGAGCCGGAGCTCGAGCTGCTGCTGCCGCCATCGCTGCACGCTGCGAGGACGCCCGCCGCCGCCGCGACGCCAGATGCCTTGAGGAAGTCCCTTCTCGTGATCTTCATGTCCTCAACCCTTCTCTCTCGTGCTTGCGCTTGCAAGCAATGCCTGACCTGAACCGATGCGATCGAAATCCCGTTCCCCCTTGGCAGACCTCCTGTTCCCCGAGATTCCCGAAGCCTTCGTCGCGACCTCTCGTCGCGACGTACGTGGCGCTACATGCGCACGTTCTCAGTGCCCGCGAAGTGCAGGTACACGAGCAGGCAGATGATGGTGAAGATGGTCGTGACGGTGGCGAACACGGCGGCGACGCCGTAGACGCCCGAGCTGATCGAGGTGTAGGTGCCGATCGTGAGCGTGATCGTGCGGTTGTTGTACAGGATCACGCCGGAGGACATCTCGGTGATGATCGAGACGAAGCTCAGGACGGCGCCGGAGACGATGCCGTTCATCATCTGCGGCACGGTGACGCGGATGAACGTGGCGAGCTTCGGGGCGCCGAGCGACAGGCCCGCCTCCTCGGTGCTCACCGGGATGCTCATCATGGTCGCCGTCGCGGAGCGGCTGGTGAACGGCATACGTCTGATGGCGAGCGCGATGATCATGATTCCCAGCGAGCCGGTGAGGACGATCGGCTCGCGCGAGAACGCGGTGATGAGCGCGATGCCGATGACGGCGCCGGGCATGACGTAGGGCATCATCGAGATGGTGTCCACCAGGTTGTTGAAGAAGTTCGAACGGCGCACGACGACGTAGGACAGCAGGACGGCCACGACGAGGATGATGGCGAGGGCCGCGAAGCTGACGATGAGCGTGTTGCGCGTGGCCAGCGGGAGCTTCATCTGCATGGCACGCTGCCAGTTGATGAGCGAGTAGCCCGGGCGCATGATGCTGTTGTTGTAGTTCCTGAACGACATGAAGATGATGTAGACCTGCGGCAGGAACGCGACGGCCAGCACCAGGTAGCAGAAGAGGTTCATGAGGAAGCCCTGCGCGGCCTTGGGCTTCTGCGGCGACACGGGGTGCAGCGCGTTGATCGTGAACTTGAAGCGGCTTGTGGCGAACTTCTGCAGCAGGAAGATGATGGCCGTGATGCACACGGCGATGACGCTGATGGCTGCCGCGAAGTGGTAGTCCGCGCCGTTCTCGCCTAGGTACTGGTTGTAGATCAGGACCGGGAACGTGGAGTAGCCGCGGCCGATGAGGACCGGCGTGCCGAAGTCATCGAACGAGCGCATGAACACGAGCAGCGCGCCGGCCAGCATGGTGGGCATGGTGAGGCTCATGAGCACGCGACGGAAGCGCTCGGCGCCGGTGCAGCCCATGGACTCGGCCGCCTCGAGCAGCGTGTCGTCGATGTCGAGGAACGCGCCGTTCATGTAGATGACGATCAGCGGGAAGAACTTCATCGTCTCCACGAACACGATGCCGCCGAACCCGTAGATCGAGAGCCTATGCAACCCCAGCAGGCGCAGCACGTTGGTGATGACGCCCGAGTTGCCCAGCAGGAGGATCCACGCGTAGGCGCCGATGAAGGGCGCAGACATGGTGCACAGCAGGCAGATGATGAACAGGAACTTGCGTCCCTTGAGCGTGTAGAACGTATAGAAGTAGGAGAACGGCACGCCGATGATGATGCTCAGCACCATCACGCAGAGGCCCACCTTGATGCTATTGATGATCGAGCCCCAGTAGACGGACTGGCTGAAGAAGCGCTGGAACGCGTCGAGCGAGAACTTCCCGTTGAGCACCACGGATTCCTTGAGCAGGCACCACAGCGGGTAGACGAGGAAGAACGCCAGCAGCGCGAAGATCGCGATCGAGACGATGGTCCAGATCTCGAAGGGCTTGCGGCTGGCAGTGGCTGCGCGGGCCATCCTACACCTCCCTGTCGGCATCGGTCTGGGGCGTCTCCACCGAGTTCTCGACACCCTGCATGAGCGAGAGGAACGTGGTGGGGTCGAAGACGTTGACCTTGCTCGTGTTGAGCGTCAGGCGCACCTTCGTGCCGTCGGGGATGATCTCGTTGACCTCGCTCTCAAGCGTGATCTGCACGGTCTCGCCGGAGTCGAGGTCCACGAAGTAGTTCGTGTTGAGCCCGAGGAACACCGAGCTGTGCACGGTGCCGAGCATGCCCTCGTCCGTGTCTTCGGCGCGGTGGATGCGGAACTCCTCCGGGCGCACGGAGATGGTGATAGGACGGTCGGCGACCTCCTCGTCGCGCACCGAGTCGATGCGGCAGCGGTAGCCGTCCTTCGTCTTGATCCAGCAGGCGCCGTCGTCGACGACGAGCTGGGCGCCCAGGATGTTCGTCTTGCCGATGAAGGAGGCGACGAACAGGTTGGCGGGGCGCTGGTAGATGCTCTTGGACTTGCCGCAGTGGTTGATCACGCCGTCCTTCATGACCGCGATGCGGTCGGAGATGACCATGGCCTCTTCCTGGTCGTGCGTGACGTAGATCGTGGTGATCCCGACCTTGCGCTGAATCTCCCTGATGACGGTGCGCATCTCCACGCGGAGCTTGGCGTCGAGGTTGGAGAGGGGCTCGTCCATGAGCAGCACCTGCGGGTGGATGACAAGCGCACGGGCGAGGGCGACGCGCTGCTGCTGGCCGCCCGAGAGGCGGTCGGGCATGCGGTCGGCGTACTGGTCCACGTGGACGAGCTTGAGGTACTCGTCGGTGAGCTTCGCCGCCTCCTCCTTGGAGGGCTTCTCCTTCTTGTACCTGAGGCCGAACTCCACGTTCTTGCGCACGCTCATGTTCGGGAAGATGGCGTAGTTCTGGAACACCATGCCGATGTTGCGCTTGCCCGGGTCCATGTCGTTGATGACCTGGCCGTTGAAGCTGATCGTGCCGCCCTCGATGCTGTTGAAGCCGGCTATCATGCGCAGAAGCGTCGTTTTGCCGCAGCCCGAGGGGCCGAGCAAGGTGAAGAACTCCCCGTCCTGCACGTCAATGGACAGGTCGGGGATGACGGTGAGGTCGCCGAAGCGCTTCACCACGTCCTTAATCTGGATCGATACGCTCATGGGCAGTTCCTCCCGCTCTCGGATGCCTGCGCCTACGGATACTGCGGATTCCTTGCGTGCCTACGTCGCCGTGCTCGGACGGGCCCGAGCGTTCCTTAAGCTTTCGTAAGCGAAACGTTAAGGAATCATCAAGAAATGGTAAAAGGCATTTCTGGTAATGGGAGCTATTTGCGGCCAAGAAAGTTCCCGTGGTCGCAAAACCTCGGTGAGCGACCGTTCCCGCGCGAGGCGGATGAGACACGCCCTGTTCCCCTCGTCGGGGACCCGACGTCTCAGCTGGCAATGGGGGTCGGACAGATGTTGTTGGAGTTTCCAGGCGGTTGCCGCATCGTCGGGCGCCGCCGGCGGTGCGCTATCGTTTCGGCTTTCCGATAGGGAGCGCAAGGCCCACGGGAGCCGATTCCGGGAAGCGAGGGAAGCCATGGGCAAGGACCGCCTCGACGCGCTGGACATGAGCGACGTGTTCGGCGGCTCGCGCGCCGCGAGCTAGCGCCGCTTGCGCAGGCAGGTCCTAGCCGCGCTCGTGCACGACCCAGTCGAAGATGTCCGCCACCTGGCCCTTCGCGTCCGCGAGGCATACCAGGAAGAACGTCGCGTGGGCATCGGCGTCGGAGATGGGCACGCGCAAGCGGCCCTCGAGGTCTCCGGTGTTCTCGGGGGCGGAGGAGGTGAACGCGAGGAGCTCGCTCGTGCGCAGCATCTGCATGAACACCTCGCGGTCCTCCATGACCACGATGCGCGAGCTAGCGAGATGCTCGTTCACGATGTCGCGCCAGGAGCCTATGTCCTTGTAGAGCAGGAACGGCTGCCCGTCCAGCTCCTCGAAGCTCACCGAGGGGCGCCCGGCGAGGGGGTTCCCCGCGGGGATGCTCGCGTAGAGGTCCTCCGTCATGAGGGTCACGGAGCGGACCGTGGGCAGCGCTATGGGCCGCCTCACGATGGCCAGGTCGCAGTCGCGGTTGGCGAGCGCCTCCTGGACGGCCGCCTCCCCCATGAGCTCGGGGCCCAGGATCGTGCCGGGGAAGCGCTCCACCAAGAGGGCGGTGAGCCTCCAGGTGGGCGCCGGCGCCACCGAGGCGATGCGGAGCGTGCGCTCGCGCTTCGAGAGGTCGTCGAAGTCGTTGCGCATGAGCCGGACGTCGGCGAGGATGCGCTTGGCATGGGTGAGGGCGAGCCTGCCGGCATCGTTGAGCGCCACGCTGTTGTGTCCGCGGTCGAAGAGGTCCTGCCCGAGGTCCCGCTCGAGCCTGCGGATCGAGCGGGAGAGTGACGGCTGCGTTATGTGCAGCTCCTCCGCCGCGGCGGAGATGGTCCCGCATCGCTCCACCTCAACGAGCTGCCTCAGCTGCTCGAGCTCCATGCGCGCCTCCTCACCAGACGGGCGCCTCGGGCGCGACGCCGGACGCGCAAGCCTGCGCGAACGCGTACGTGCCATGCGCCAGACGCAACGATGACAGAACGTATTCCATTGTGCATGCGATGCCTGCATGACGGAAACGCATGAGATGGCATGCTCCGGCCGGCTACTTCTCCGGAAGGACCTCGATCCACTGGCCGTCCGGGTCCGTGATGAAGTAGAGACCCATCGCGTGGTTCTCGAACGCGATGCAGCCCATCTCCTCGTGGAGCTTGTGGAAGGCGTCGTAGTCGTCCACGCGGAACGCGATGTGGGTGTCCTCGGCGTCGACGCCTTGGCCGCAAGGATCGGAACTCCCCCATCATCGCAGAATCCCAGCGACCTCCCCAGCCAGCGTTATGGAGCCGCAGGCCACGAAGGGCTCCCCGGCAAGCGCCCCAAGCGCCGTGGCCACGTCCGGCCACACGTGCTCGGGCTCGCGCCCTGCCTGCGCGAAGAGCTCGCCCAGCCGCTCGGCGGGAAGCGCTCGGGCGGAGGACGTCCGCGTCACCGAGACGCGCGGGAACTCCGGCACGAGCAGGCGCACGATGCCCTCCACGTCCTTGTCGGCAAGCACCGCGCACAGAAGCTGCGGACGGCGGGCCACCTCGGGCTCCACGGCGCGCACCGCCGTGAGGAACGTCTCGACCGACTGCGGGTTGTGGCAGGCGTCGATGAGGACGAGCGGATCTGCGCGCACGACGTCGAAGCGCCCGGGCGTGGGGCAGGAGCTGACGCTCTCGCGCACGTGAGCAGGCGGGAGGGCTCGTGCGAGGAAGGCCTCGGCGAGGGTGACGGCGCATGCGATGTTGGCTGCCTGGTAGCCGGGCTTCCTGCAAGATATCCCCTGGTAGGCGCCGTATGGCGTCCTCACGTCGAGTGCGAGCTCGCCCCCGAGGGCGCTCGGGCGGCGAACCACGCGGAAGCTCGCATGCGGCAGCCCCTCATGGGCGCGCGGCGTGCCGGGATGCATCTCGCCGGCGGCGTCGGAGAGCACCTCGGGGCGCAGCAGCACAGGCGTCACGCCCGATGCCTCGCACTGGCCGAGCAGCACGTCCTCCACGGAGTCGGGCGTCGCCGTCCCCGCGCCCAGCACGCAGGCGCGCCCCGGCTTTATGATCGCGGCCTTCTCGCCCGCTATGGCCTCGAGCGTGTCGCCCAGCACGTGCATGTGGTCGAGCCCGATGCCCGTCACGCAGACTGCCTCGACGCTCCCCACCGCGCTGGTGGCATCCCAGCGCCCGCCCATGCCGCACTCCAGCACGGCCACGTCCACCCCCGCCTCGGCGAAGACGACGGCCGCGGCCACGGTGAGCAGGTCGAACTCGGTGATGTCGTAGGGCCTCTCGTGCGCGGCGACGCGGCGCTCGTTCACGCGCTCCCCCGCCGCGCGCGCTGCCATGATGCCATGCGCGAAGGCCCCCTCGGAGACGGGCGCGCCGCCCACCTCCATGCGCTCGGTGTAGCTCACGAGCTCGGGCGAGGTGTAGAGCGCCACGTGCAGCCCCTCGCCCGAAAGGATTGCCGCCGTGAAGCGGGCCGTCGAGGTCTTCCCGTTCGTGCCGGCCACCTGCACGGAGCGAAAGCAGGCGTCCGGGTTGCCGAGCTCGGCGAGCATGTCCTCGACGCTCTCGAGCATGGGGCAGATGCCGAAGCGCAGCGCCGAGCGCAGGACGCCCAGCGCCTCCGCGTAGCCTGCGTCTTCCACCTCGAACGGAACCTCGTACATGCGTCCTCCCCTAGCCTCGTTCGCCTCTCTTGTGCGCTCCCCGCGCTACGCCTTCTGGCCCGTGTCCTTGAGGCTCGCCAGGAACGTCTGGTAGTCGGCCTCGTTCTGGTCCGCATAGGCCTGGGCGAACTCGCAGATGGCGTCGTCGAACGCGGAGCCCTTGCCCATGTAGCCCGCCATCGCATGGCGGTCGCCCGTCTTCGCGTGCGCGTGGGCGAGCGTCCAGCCGCACAGCCCCGCGAAGCGCTCGAGCTCCTCGGGGTCCATGCGGTCCAGGTCGACCGAGCCCTTGGCGTCCCAGAGCTGGCGCACGTAGTAGTCGCGGATGGTGCCGGTCTCGTCGGGCATGCGCACCCAGCCGAGAAGGATGTCGCCGGCCGTCTGGATGGTGCGCTGGCCCTCCACGACGCGCTGCCCGTGCTCGCGGAAGCCGCTCTTGCCCGCGTAGGGCTCGAGCACCGAGCTCGTGGCCTCCTTCACCTGGAGCACCAGGTGGTCGTCGGGGCCCGCCCCCTCGAGGATGACGATCCAGGACCTCATCCCCACGCTTCCCACGCCCACGACCTTGCGCGCCATGTCCTCGGGCTCGTACTGGTCTATGAGCGCACGGCGCTCGCGCGGAAGCGTCAGCCGGTAGCGGGCGAGGAGCGAGCCGAGGAACCGGACGATGGCCTCCTGCGAGATCCCCACCGTGCTCAGCTCGCGCAGGGGTACGAGCAGCGGCGGGTCGCTCACGATGCGCAGCTCGCCGTCGACGGTCTCGGTGAACTTCCTCACCGCGCGGCCGCTGTTCTTGGCATACGCGCGCTCCACGGTGGAGCGCAGCTCGGAGCGGTCCTGCTTGTCCAGGCGCTCCTCGTGCTCGCGCAGGAGCCGCTCGACGTCGAGATGCTCGTACCACACCTCGAGGTTGCCCATCTCCGAGAAGCCCGACATCGCCTCGTGGTAGCCGGAGACGGAGGATCGGATCGCGGCGAGGCGCCCCTCGGACGAGAGCCCCAGGTGCCGTCCGCACACCTCCACGCTCGTGGCCAGGCGCTTCACGTCCCATTCCCAGGGCGCCGGGAGCGTCTCGTCGAAGTCGTTGACGTCGAAGACGAGCCGGCGCTCCGGGGAGGCGAAGATGCCGAAGTTCGCGAGGTGGGCGTCGCCGGTCGCCTGGACGCGGATGCCGGTGGCGGGCGTGCGCGCGAGGTCGTTCGCCATGATGAGGGCCGCGCCGCGGAAGAACGCGAACGCGGACTCCGCCATGCGCTGGTGGCGGATGGGAAGGAGGTCCTGCACGCGGTCGCGCTCCTGCTCGCTCAGCAGCGCCATCGCGCCCTCGCGGCCGTCCTTCACCTGCCAGGCGGCATGGCTCGTGCGTGGCACCTGCTTGCGCAGCGACTTGCCGTACTCCTGCGCCTCGTCCCTCTCGATGTGCTCCTGGGGGACGAGCTCCTGCTCCAGCAGGCGGCGCAGCCTCCCATGGCCTATTCCCTCGCCCACCGGGGCAGCCAGGAGGCGCTCATGCAGCGCGTCCGCGACCGGGCCCGGCAGCATCCTTCCGCCGTCCATTCCACCCTCCTCGCCGAATCGTCCGACCCATGGTAGCGCGCAGCCATCCCACCGAGGGATGCCGGCGAGGCAGGCAGGGTCGCCAGGCTCCGCACGACGCACGACGCACGGCGCACGACGCGCTACGCCCTCACGCCCAGCAGGTCGAGTGCCTCCGCCCGCGTGCGCGGGTCCTCGCGGAAGCTCCCACGCACGGCAGAGGTGGTGGTGAGGGCGCCTGCTGCCTTCACGCCGCGGATGGTCATGCAGGTGTGCTCCGCCTCGATGACGACGAGCACGCCCCTGGGCTCGAGCTCCGCCATGAGGGCGTCGGCCACCTCGGCCGTAAGCCGCTCCTGCAGCTGGAGGCGATGCGCATAGCCGGCGACGCAGCGCGCGATCTTGGAGAGCCCGGTGATGCGACCTTCGTTCGGGATGTAGGCCACGTGCGCCTTGCCCACGAAGGGGAGGATGTGATGCTCGCAGAGGCTCGAGAACGGGATGTCGCGGACGATCACCATGTCGTCCGCCCGCTCCTCGTGGAACTGCTTGCGCAGGTGGGCGGCAGGGTCCTCGTGCATGCCCGAGAAGAGCTCCTCGCAGGCGCGCGCCACGCGGTCGGGCGTGCCCACGAGCCCCTCGCGGTCCGGGTCCTCGCCTATGGCCGCGAGGAACTCGCGCACGGCGGCCTCGATGCGGGGCTTGTCGACGCGGCCGTAGCGCACGCCGGTCTCCGGGTCGTACACACCGTCGCCGCTTGTGGGATCTGTCTCTGGAATC
>CADBMC010000128.1 GCA_902795635.1 uncultured Coriobacteriaceae bacterium
CCGGCCATAGGTAAACGGTTTCATAAGACGAAAGCACCGCCATCCCTCTCGGGACAGCGGTGCTTCTTCGCGAATGGGCCCGAAAGACGGGTCGTTGCCTGCGCCTAGCCGATCTCGAGCTCGTCGAGCTTCGCGTCGAGGGCGGCCATCTCGTCGTCGGTGAGCTCCCAGTCGAAGGCGGAGCAGTTCTCGGCCGCGTGCTTGGCCGTCCTCACGCCCACGAGCGAGGTCGCCACGTACGGCTTCTGGGCGCCCCAGTTGAGCGCCACCTGCGACACGGGCACGCCGCCATGGGCCTCTGCGATGCCGTCCATCACCTTGAGGAGCTCCTGGATCTTGGAGAACTTGGGCTCGCGGAAGTAGTCGTAGAAGTTGGAGCGGACATCGGTCGCCGGGAAGTTCGGCAGCTCGCGGTAGCGGCCGGAGAGGATGCCGGCGCCGAGCGAGCCGTAGGTGAACGAGTCGATGCCCTGCTCGTAGCCCCACTTGATGAGGTCCTCGAACTCGCGCTGCACCATCGAGTACGGCGGCTGCTGCACGTCGATCTGCACGTACTTCTGGCACTCCTCGATCTGCTCCTTCGAGAAGTTGGAGACGCCGATGTGGCGGATCTTGCCCTCCTCCTTGAGCAGGCGAAGCGCGCTCATGGTCTCGGCAAAGGGGCACTTGGGGTCGGGCCAGTGGACGAAGTAGAAGTCGATGTGGTCCGTGCCCAGGTTCTTGAGCGAGCTCTCCACCTCGCGCATGACGTTCTTGAAGGAGGAGTCGCGCCCGTCGCTGCCGTCGGTGTGGGAGTGAGCGATGAGGCCGACCTTGGTGGAGATGAGGTAGCTGTCGCGGTCGACGCCCTTGAGGGCGCGGCCAACGACCTTCTCGGAGGTGCCGTTGCCATAGACCGGCGCGGTGTCCACCAGGTTCACGCCGTGCTCGAGCATCGTGCGGATGGCCTCCTCGGCGGCCGCGAAGTCGGTGTCGCCGAACGCGTCCCCGCCGATGGCCCAGGTGCCCACCGCAAGCTGCGAGACCTTGTCCCCTGCGTTCTTGAGCTGCGTGTAACGCATGCATATCCCTTCCTTTGGGAACAGATGACGTTACAAATATAACAAGTGGGGCATCTGGTTGCCACGGGCAGGGCGCGCGCTCGCTACGAGCGGCCTTCCTGCTCGCTTGCGGGGAAGCGGACGGTGATGGTGGTGCCCACGCCCTCGGTGCTCTCCATCTCGATCTCGGCGTCGTGGAAGGCCGCCGCGTGCTTCACGATCGCGAGGCCCAGGCCCGTCCCGCCCAGCTCGCGCGAGCGGCTCTTGTCCACGCGATAGAAGCGCTCGAACACCTTCTTCTGGTCCTTCTCGGGGATGCCCTGGCCGTCGTCGGCTACGCGCACGTACGGCCGCCCGTCCTGGACCCCGGCGGTCACCAGCACGTTGCCGCCCGGATGGTTGTAGCGGATCGCGTTGTCGCAGAGGTTGCGCACGAGCTCGTCCAGAAGGCGCACGTTGCCCATCACGATGCAGGGGGTGCCCTTCACCCGGAGCTTCACCTTCGCCTTCTTGGCGGCGTCCGACATGCGGCCGCAGACGTCGCGGCAGCAGGCGAGCAGGTCGCAGCGCTCAATGGAGCCCACCGACGTCTTGTCCCCCGCCCGCTCGGACTCGTCGAGGCGCGACAGCGTGAGGATGTCGCTCACGAGGGCGGACAGGCGCGTGGACTCCTCGCAGATGCGGTTCGCGAAGTCGGGAACGTCCTCGGGACGCGCGATGCCGTCGCGTATGAGCTCGGCAGCCCCCGAGATGGAGGCGATGGGGGTCTTGAGCTCGTGCGTCACGTTGGAGGTGAACTGCTGGCGCATCTCGTTCACGTTGCGCAGCTCCTCCATCTGCTGGCGGAGCTCCCTCTGCTGCTTGTCGAGCTGCCTCACCATGGGCACGAGCTCCGCGTAGACGGTCTCGTCGGAGGAGCCCGGGTCGGCGGGGTCTATGTCCAGGATGGGCCGGACGATGCGCCTCACGAGCAGCCGGGCGATGACCCAGCTGATCGCCAATATCGCCACGATCACGGCCACGAGCGCCCAGGACTGGCGCGCGAAGAGCGCGACGAGGCTCGCACGCTCCACCGAGAGGCGCAGCACGTCGCCGGAGTCCAGGCGCAGCGCATGGTAGACGCTCACGACACCCAAGGTGGAGCTCATGCGTTCGGAGGTCCCCTCCCCGTCCGAGAGGGCGGCGGCCACCTCCGGGCGGTCGCCGTGGTTCGGCATGCCCGACGCGCTCTCGGCAGAGTCGTACAGGACGCGGCCGCTTGGGTCGATGAGCGTCACGCGCACGCCGTCGAGCCCGAGCGCGCGCACCTCGGAGAGCTCGTCATCGTCATCCTGGATGACGTAGTCGTCGATGATGCGGAGCTCCCGGCCGAGAGAGGTCTGGGTGTCGGAGACGACGGTGCGCTGGAACAGCGCGCCTGCGGCGAGGCCCACCACGAGCGCCACCAGGACGGCGAGCAGGAGCTGCATGCGGAAGATGCGCGATGCGAGCGAGGGGTTGCGCCTCCTGCCCTTCGCCTTCGTGCCCGATTCGGCCATTGCCCTCCGCTATCCCTTCAGCCGATAGCCCACGCCGCGAACGGTCTCGATGAGGTCGGAGCTGTCGCCGAGCTTGGAGCGCAGCGTCTGCACGTGCACGTCCACGGTGCGGCTGCCTCCGTCGAAGTCCCAGCCCCACACGCGGCTCAGAAGCTCCTCGCGCGTGAACACGATCCCAGGGCTCCTCATGAGGAACTCGAGCAGGGCGAATTCGCGTGCCGTGAGCTTGAGCGGCTTGCCGTCGAGCGTGACCTCGTGGCGCGCCGGGCTCAGCTCGAGCGGGCCAACGGAGAGGTCCTCGGTCTCGACCTTGGCGGGCTTGGCGGAGGCGCGCCTCATCAGCGCGCGCACGCGGCTCACCATCTCCATCATGCCGAAGGGCTTGGCAAGGTAGTCGTCGGCGCCCGCGTCCAGGGCCCTCACCGCATCGAGCTCGGAGTCCTTCGCGGTGAGCATCATCACGGGGATGCTGGCCAGGTGCGAGGAGGAGCGTATGCGCCTCAGGATCTCCAGGCCGTCGGTGCCGGGCAGCATGATGTCGAGCAGCACGGCGTCGGGGGTGCGCCTCTCGCAGGCTGCGCGGAAGGCGACGTCGTCCGGGAACCCCTCTGCCTCGATTCCCGACTGGCGGAGGGCGTAGAGCGTGAGCTCACGCAGGTTGCGATCGTCCTCCACGTAGTAGACCATTCCTATTCGCCCGTCCCCAGAAGCTGTCCGTTGTAGGTGCCCGTAGCACGGAATATAGCCCAGTCGGCGAAGCTCTGCGCGTGGTCGCCGATGCGCTCGTAGTACTTGGCCACGGTGAGGATCTCCGGGGCGTAGGAGGCCACCTTGTCGTCCTTGCGGATGCCCTTCACCACGCTGTCACGCACGGCCATGAAGGCGGAGTCCACCCGGTCGTCCATGCCGAAGACCTTCTCTGCGGCATCGGCGTCGCTGTTGAGGAACCCGGTGAGGGCCTGCTCCACCATGTCGGCGGCGCCGTCGGCGAGCTCGGTGATGAGGCCGTTGACGGGCTTGGCTGCCTTGCGCGGAAGGTCCTCGACGATCTCGGCGATGTCGAGCGTCATCTCGCCGATGCGCCCGAGGTCGCTCACGGAGCGGAACGCCGCCGTGACGAAGCGAAGGTCGCTTGCCATCGGCTGCTGCAGAAGCATCAGGCTCATGCAGCGGTCCTCTATCGTGTGGCGCAGGCGCAGGCACCTGTTGTGCTTGTTGATGATGCGCTCGGCGGTCTCCACGTCGCCTTCCACGACTGCCTTGCCCGATGCGCGGACGTTGGTGGAGGCGATGTCGCCCATCTCCCGGAACGTGGCCTCGAGCTCCTCGAGCTGTTCCAGATACGCTTCCCTGGACTGTGGCATGGCTATCCGAACCTCCCCGTGAGGTAGTCTTCCGTCTGCTTCTTCTTCGGCCGCACGAACAGCTCGGCGGTCGGGCCCACCTCGACGAGCTCGCCGAGGTAGAAGAAGGCCGTCTGGTTCGAGATGCGGGCCGCCTGCTGCATGTTGTGCGTGACGATGACGACGGTATGGTCGTGGGCGAGCTCGGAGGCAAGCTCCTCGACGAGCGATGTGGAAATGGGGTCCAGCGCGCTCGTGGGCTCGTCCATGAGCAGGACCTCGGGGTCCACGGCGAGGGCGCGCGCTATGCAGAGGCGCTGCTGCTGGCCACCGGAGAGCGAGAGGCCGCTCGCCTTGAGCTTGTCCTTCACCTCGTCCCACAGGCCAACGCGCCTGAGCGTGGACTCCACCACGCCATCGAGCTCGGACTTCGGGCGCCTTCCCTGGCGGCGAAGGCCGTACACCACGTTCTCGTAGATGGTGAGCGGGAACGGGTTGGGATGCTGGAAGACCATGCCCACGCGACGGCGGAGGTCGTAGGGGTCGATGTCTTTGATGTCCTCGTCGCCGAGCGTGATTCTGCCCTCCACGCGGCAGCCCTGCACGCGGTCGTTCATGCGGTCCAGGCAGCGCAGCAGCGTGGACTTGCCGCAGCCCGAGGGGCCGATGAGCGCCGTGATCTGGTTCGCAGGCATGTCGAGGGTGATGTCCTTGAGGGCATGGAAGTCGCCGTAGTACAGGTTGACGTCCTCCACTCCCATTGACGTGCTGTGGCCGGCCATCATCCGAACCTCCCCGTGAGGTAGTCGTCGAGGCGTTGGTCGGAGGGGTTGGCGAACATCTCCGCGGTGACGCCGGTCTCGACCATCTCCCCGAGCAGGAAGAACGCGCAGCGGTCCGAGACGCGGGCGGCCTGCTCCATGTTGTGCGTGACGATGATCGTGCAGATGCCCCTCGAGGCCATCGAGCGGATGGTCTCCTCCACGGCGAACGTCGAGATGGGGTCGAGCGCCGAGCAGGGCTCGTCCATGAGGACGATGTCGGGGTGCATGGCGAGCGTCCGCGCTATGCAGAGGCGCTGCTGCTGGCCGCCGGAGAGCGCGAAGCCGCTCTCGCTCAGCTTGTCCTTCACCTCGTCCCAGATGGCTGCCGCACGCAGGCTCTCCTCCACCAGTTGGTCGAGGTCGGACTTCTTGGTGATGCCATGGCGCCGCGGCGCGAAGGCGACGTTCTCGTAGATGGACTTGTGGAACGGGTTAGGCTGCTGGAACACCATGCCGATGTGCTTGCGCAGCTCGAACAGGTCCACGCCCGGGGCATTCACGTCCTGGCCGCGGTAGATGACCTGCCCGCCCACCTTGCAGCCCTCGATCTCGCGGTTCATGAGGTTGATGGAGCGCAGGTAGGTGGACTTACCGCAGCCCGACGGGCCGATCAGCGAGGTGACCTCGCCGGCGGCGAAGGCGAGCGACGTGGGGTGGAGCGCCTCGTGGGTGCCGTAGGTCACGGTCACGTCGCGCGTCTCGAGGATCACGGAGCGGAGGTCCGCCGCATCCCCCTCGCCCGTCGCGGGGCGCGTGGACACGGGGCCCTGGTTGATGGGCGTCATTCGGCCGTCAGCCTCCTCTCGAGCCTCCGCCCGACGATGCGGGCGATGATGTTGAACGCGAGGATGCAGACCATGAGCACGGCCGCGGTGCCCGAGGAGACGGCCGCGAGGTCGGGCACGACTCCCTCGGAGTTGATCTTCCAGATGTGGACCGCGAGGGTCTCGGCGGGGCGCCACACGTTCCAAGGGCAGCTCGCGCTGGAGAGGTCGAAGTTCGTGAAGTCGAGCATGGGCGCGGACTGGCCTGCAGTGTAGATGAGCGCCGCGGCCTCGCCGAAGACGCGCCCTGCGGACAGGATCACGCCGGTGACGATGGCCGGCATGGCCGAGGGGATCAGGATGTGGATCGTCGTCTCCCAGCGCGTGAGGCCGAGCGCGAGGCCGGCGTCGCGCTGGTCTCGCGGGACCGCCTCGAGCGCCTGCTGGATGACGCGCGTGAGGATGGGCAGGTTGAACATCGTGAGCGCCAGGGCGCCGGACATGATCGAGAAGCCCCAGCCCAGCTGCAGCACGAAGAACAGCATGCCGAAGAGGCCGACAACGATGGACGGCAGGCTCGAGAGCGTTTCGATGATGGTCTTGGCTGCCGTGGTGACGGGCCCCTCGTGGGCGTATTCGGCCAGGTAGATGGCCGCGCCCAGGCTCAGAGGCAGGCTGAGCAGCAGCGTGAGGACGAGCAGGTAGAACGAGTTGAAGAGCTCGGGGCCGATGCCGCCTCCGGCTTTGAACTGCTGGGGCTTGCCGGTGAGGAAGCTCACGTCGAAGAGCTTGCCCGCGCCCGAGCCCACGATGTAGACGACGATCGCGACGAGCGCGACGCAGATCACGGCGACGATCGCCGTGAGCACGCCGGTGGCGATGTGGTCCTGCCGGCGGGCGCGCGCCGATGCTGAGCTGCTAGCCACGTGGCGCCCCCTTCCTGCCGATGATGTGGATGATCAGGATGAAGACGAGCGACATGATGAGCAGCACGAGCGCCAGCGACCAGAGAACGTCGTTGTAGACGGTCCCCATCGCCTCGTTGCCCATGCTCGTCGTGATGACGGAGGTGAGCGTCGCCGCCGGCGTCGTGAGGCTCGTGGGAATCTGCGCCGCGTTGCCCACGACCATCTGGACGGCGAGCGCCTCTCCGAAGGCGCGCGTCATGCCCAAGATCACGGCCGTGAGGATGCCCGAGCTCGCGCTTGGGAGCACCACGTGGGCAATCGTCTGCCACCGGGTGCACCCCAGGCCGTAGGAGCCATCGCGGTAGGACTGCGGCACGGCGCGGATGGCGTCGATGGAAAGCGACGTCACCGTGGGCAGGATCATGAACGCGAGCACGATCGAGCCCGAGAGGATGCCGTAGCCGGTGCCCCCCGCCCAGGAGCGCGTCCACGGGACGATGATCCTGAGGCCGACGAGGCCGAAGACGACCGACGGGATGCCCACGAGCAGCTCGGTGAGCGGCTGGAACACGCGCGTGCCGAACGTCGGGTTCACCTCGACCACGAAGATCGCGCTGCCGAGCGCGAACGGGAGCGCGATGAGGCACGAGAGCAAGGTCACGCTGAACGAGCCCGCGATCATGGGCAGCGCGCCCACCAGCGGAATCCCGTTGGCGTCGTTCTGATGCGGGTTCCAGGTCGTTCCCGTCATGAAGCTTGCAAACGGGGTGCCGTCCGTCGTGAAGGTCGCGAGCCCTCGGGACGCGACCATGAAGATGAGCGTGAGCACCAGCACCGCGACGAGCAGGACGCACGCGCCGGTGATGGCAAGGCCCCTTCGCTCGATCGCGCGCTTGGGACGCAGCGCCTTCTCTTCCCCTTTGGCCATCTCGGCCTCCTCCTAGAATCGCCAGCGCGGGCCGGCATGAGCCGGCCCGCGCGGCTAGGGACAAGTCTTGGCCTAGAGGTTCGTGACGTTGCCGTCGGCGTCCTTCTGGACCTTCATCGAGGAGATGGGGATGTAGCCGTTCTGCTCGACGAGGTCGCCCTGGACGGCATCGGAGAGCATGTAGTCGATGAAGGCTTGGGTTGCGTCATCGGTCTTCTTCTGGGTGTACATGTGCTCGTAGGCCCAGATGACCCAGTCGTTGGTGGCGACGTTGTCCTCGATGGGCTCCACGTCGTTGACGTCCAGCGCCTTGACGGTGTCGTCGAAGTAGGAGAACGCCAGGTAGGAGATGGAGTTCGGCGTCTGGCCGATCATCTGGAGGACGGTGCCCGAGCTGTCCTGCTCCTGCGGGGTGAAGTCCGCGGGGACCTCGGCGCCCTGGAGCACGGCGTCCTCGAAGGTGGCGCGGGTGCCAGAGCCGGAGGCGCGGTTGATCACGGTGATCTCGGCGTCGTCGCCGCCCACGTCCTTCCAGTTGGTCACGGCGCCGGTGAAGATGTCCTTGAGCTGGTCGAGCGTCAGCGAGTCGACCGAGACGTCCTTGTTGACGATCGGGCCCATGCCCACGACGCACACCTGGTTGTCGGTGAGCTCATCGGCCTTGGAGGGGTCGTCGAGCTTCGACTCGGCGAAGACGTCGGAGTCGCCGATCTGCACCGAGCCCTCGGAGATCTGCGTGATGCCCTGGCCCGAGCCGCCGCCCTGGACGGTGATCTGGACGTCAGGGTTGTCCTCCATGAACTGCTCGGCAGCTGCCTCGACGAGCGGCTGCAGGGCGGTGGAGCCAACCGCCGTGACGGAGCCCGAGACGCTCTTCGTGGCAGATTCGGTCGAAGCCGCGTCAGAGCCGGTGCTCGTGCTGCTCGTCGAGGAGCCACAGCCAGCCAGGCCGAGGGCGCTCACGACCGCGACGCTGCCCGAGAGGCCGAGGAACTGCCTACGTGTCATACCACTCATGAAAG
>CADBMC010000129.1 GCA_902795635.1 uncultured Coriobacteriaceae bacterium
CATCGCCATCGCCCTCTGGGTACTCGGCATCGTCTTCGAGGTGCTGGCCATCTTCTCCGTGAAGCAGGACAGCCCGATCTACGGCCGGCTTCCCGGCGCGAACCCGCTCATCTGGGTGATCGTCTTCATCGTGCTCGACCTCATCTGCTGCATCGTGGCCAGCCAGCTCTGGAAGAAGGCGAATCGCATCGACCCGCCCAGCGAGAAGAACGCCGTCGAGTTCTTCCTCAAGAGTCAGCTCGGCGCCATCCTCGCCGTAGTGGCGTTCCTGCCGCTCATCGTCCTCACCCTCACCGACAAGAACGCCAGCAAGCAGACCAAGCAGATTGCCACCATCGTGGCCGCGCTCGCGCTCGTGGCCGGCATCGGCACCAGCGCCGAGTTCAACCCGGTCTCGGCCGAGGACCTGCAGGCAATGCAGCAAAACGCCATCGAGCTGGGCGACGGCACGGTGTACTGGACCGAGTACGGCACCGTGTACCACCTCAACCCCAACTGCAGCCACATCATCAACAGCAAGACCATCTACTCCGGCGACGCTGCCGCGGCGTATGGCACCGGCCTCAACCGCCCGTGCAAGCACTGCGCCGAGAAGAGCGGTTCGGAGCTGCTGAAGGATATGTCGCAGGCGGATAACGTCGTGGCCGATGCCGAGGCGGAAGCCGAGGCCGACGCCGAGGTCGACGAGGCCGCCTAGGCGAGAAAGGGGACGCCGGCGTTTCCACACGGGAAAGCTCATGTGGAAGAGGGGCCGTCCTTTTTCGCAACACTATATATAAGTAGGAGGAGACATGGCCAGCAGCAACACCAGCGCCCCGCTCGTGGGCATCATCATGGGCAGCGAGTCGGACATGCCCGTCATGGAGGCCTGCACCCAGCAGCTCGATGCCTTCGGCATCCCCTATGAGCTGGTGATCGCCTCGGCGCACCGCAGCCCGGCCAAGGTTCACGAGTGGGCGTCCACCGCTGCCGAGCGCGGCCTGCGCGTCATCGTCGCCGCAGCTGGCAAGGCCGCCCATCTGGGCGGAGTCGTCGCAGCGTACACGCCGCTTCCCGTCGTGGGCGTCCCCATGAAGACGAGCGACCTCGGCGGCATGGACTCCCTGCTCTCCATGGTGCAGATGCCCTCCGGTGTGCCGGTGGCGTGCGTGGCCATCAACGGCGCGAAGAACGCGGCCATCTACGCGGCGCAGATCCTCGGCGCCAGCGACGAGGCGTGGCGCGCTAAGATAGTCCAGATGAAGGACGAGATGGCGGGCTAGCGGCCTGCCGGACCAGACGAACGGAACCGAGGGACATGGCAAAGCAGTCAGGAAAGCACTTCAACGGCAGCGAGGCCGAGCAGGAGCGCGCGGCGAAGCACGCGGCGGCGGTCGAGGCGGCGGCGAACAACCCCATCGAGCCGGTGCTGCCCGACTTCAACGACGGCGTCTACGACCCGGCCGAGAGCAAGCCGTCGGCCGACCCGAAGGTCATCGAGATCGACAACGAGCCGCGCAAGCACAGTCACCTGCTGTCGAACCTGCTGCTCGCGCTCGGCATCATCCTGATGTTGGTGGCCGGCGGCATGTACGGCATGTCGCAGTGGCGCTACCACGAACAAGACGTCGTCAACGAGAAGCTCGCCGAGTACGCCGTCGTCTCCAACGAGAAGGAGGCGTCCAAGCCGCCCGAGGTGGACTGGGCCTCGCTCAAGGCGCTCAACCCCGAGGTCGTCGGCTGGGTGCAGATTCCCGGCACGGTGGTGAATTACCCCGTGTTCCAGGCGTCCGACAACGACAAGTACCTCTACACGAATTACGACGGCGGCACCAACCTCGGCGGCCAGGTGTTCCTCGATTACGAGAACACCGCGCCGGGCATGGTGGACGGCAAGTCGATCATCTACGGCCACCACCTCAAGAACGGCGCGATGTTCAAGGCCGTGGCCGACATGGACAAGCAGGCGTATTTCGACAGCATCGAGACGGTGTGGTACGCAACCGAGAACGAGACCTTCGAGCTCGAGCCGCTGTTCGTGTTCTACACCAATCCCGACGACGGCGAGGTGCGCACCTTCAAGTTCGACACGCCCACCGCGCTGCGCGTCCACCTCACCGACGAGCTGTCCCGCGCCGTGGCGGCCGACCCGCTCGCGCAGGGCAAGGTCGACCTCGTGACGCGCGTGATGGTTCTCTCTACCTGCAATTACATCGACGGGCAGGGGCGCACCATCCTGGTGTGCGGCCTCAAGAGCGAGACCGCGCCCGTCGAGATCGCCAACGTCGTAAGCAACTAGGGTCGCCGCGGGGGCGCGGCCCTCGTCCGGCTGGCCTTGGGGCCGAGAGGAGATCACATGGCCGAGAGGTCTGCGCACGTCACCTACGAGGACGCGGGTGTGAGCACTGCCGAGGGCGCGCGTGCCGTCGAC
>CADBMC010000130.1 GCA_902795635.1 uncultured Coriobacteriaceae bacterium
GGCATGGGAGGTCTAGCTTGGCGACGACGGCAGGCGACAAGGGCAACGCGCCTGAGGGCGACGAGGGGATCTTCGAGGACGCCTCTATCATCGAGGACGCGAGCGACGGTCTCGCGCAGGCGTCGCATGCGAGCATGGCAGGCTTCGCCGGAAGCGGGGTCGACGCGCTGCGCGACGCGGCCGAGCGCCTCACCTACGACGGCGACCGCTCCTCGGAGGGGCACGTGGGCGCCGCCATGCGCCGAGGCTTCGTGGAGGGCGGCGAGGACCCGCGCGACGCGGAGCTCGCCGAGCGCATCGACTCCGAGGAGCTCGCCTGGCGCGGGAGGATCTTCACCGTGGACCGCCTGGGCGTGACGCTTCCCGACGGCCGCCATGCGGTGCGCGACGTCGTGCGCCACAACGGCGCCGTGGCCATCGTGGCCCTCACCGACGACGGCCGCATCTGCCTCGTGCGCCAGTTCCGCACGGCCCTCGGCCGCGTGACGGTGGAGATCCCCGCCGGCAAGCTGGACCCGGGCGAGGACCCCCTGGACTGCGCGGTGCGCGAGCTGCGCGAGGAGACCGGCCTCGTGGCGGAGCGCATGGCCTACCTCACCACGATCGCCACCTCGGCGGGCTTCTCCGACGAGCTCGTGCATCTCTACATGGCCACGGGGCTCTCGCAGGCCTCCGCGGATCCGGATGCCGACGAGTTCATCAACGTCGACCTGGTGGCGCTGGACGAGTTCGTGGACGCCGTGCTGGACGGGCGCATCGAGGACTCGAAGACGGTCATCGGCGCGCTCGTGTGCGATGCCGTGGCCCATCGCCTGCAGCCGCCCGACGACGCCCCGTCCCGCTAGGCTGCCCATGGGCCCGGAGAGGCGACAGACGAGCCAGCCCGATGCTGCCGCGCGTGTGCCGGGCGCCGTGGCGCAGGCGGCCGACGCCGCGCCGCAGGGCGGGCATGCCCCTACGCATGCTCCCAGCCACAAGGTGCCGCATCACCACCGGAGCCTTGTCAGGAGCTTCCTCGCCTACTACAAGCCCCATATGGGGCTCTTCGTGGCGGACACCATCTGCGCCATCGTGATCGCCGCCATCGACCTCGCCTTCCCCTACATCCTGCGCAGCATCACGGGCGGGCTCTTCCAGGAGGGCCCGGACGCGATCATGGGGGCGCTCGGCTACCTCGCCGTTGGGCTCGTCGCCATGTATGCCGTGCGCTTCGGCTGCAAGTACTTCGTCTCGGCCTGGGGCCACATCATGGGCGCGCGCATGGAGTCGACCATGCGCCAGGACCTCTTCGACCAGTACGAGCGCTTCAGCTTCTCCTACTTCGACCGCAACAAGACGGGCGACCTCATGAGCCGCGTCGTCTCCGACCTCTTCGACATTTCCGAGGCGGCCCACCACGGCCCGGAGTTCGGAATCATCTGCGGCATCGAGGTGGTGGGCTCGTTCGTCCTGCTGGCGACCATCAACTGGAAGCTCTCGCTCGTGCTGGCCGTCGTGGCCTTCGCCCTCATGGGCTACAACGTTCGCGCGAACCTGAGGATGCGCGCCGTGTTCCGCGAGAACCGCCTGAAGATCTCCGACGTGAACACCCAGCTCGAGGACTCGCTCGCCGGCGCGCGCGTGGTGAAGAGCTTCGCGAACGAGGAAGTGGAGAGCAGGAAGTTCTCGAGCGCCAACGAGGCCTACCTCGACGCGAAGGAGCGCATGTACCACACCATGGGCAGCTACCAGGCCATGGTCTCGGCCTTCATGGGCGTGCTCTACACCATCGTCGTGCTGCTCGGCGGCTACCTGGTGGCCAGAGGCGAGATGGTCGCCGTGGACCTCGCCACCTACGCGCTCTACATAACCCTCTTCACGACCCCCATCGAGAACCTCCTGAACTTCACCGAGACCCTGCAGAAGGCCGCGGCGGGCTTCCGGCGCCTGGAGGAGGTCCTCTCCACGAAGCCCGACATCCTGGACGCTCCCGACGCCAAGCCCATCGAGGTGCGCGAGGGGGCCGTGCGCTACGAGGACGTGCGCTTCTCCTATGCCGACGGCGGCCCCGAGGTGCTGCGGGGCTTCGACCTGGACATCCGCCCCGGCGAGACGATCGCCTTGGTGGGGCCCTCGGGCGGCGGCAAGACGACGGCATGCTCGCTGCTCCCTCGCTTCTACGACGTGGACTCCGGCGCCATCTCGATAGACGGGCAGGACGTGCGCGACGTCACGCAGAAGTCGCTGCGCGAGGCCATCGGCATGGTGCAGCAGGACGTCTACCTCTTCGGGGGCACCATCGCGGAGAACATCCTCTATGGCAGGCCCGAGGCCGGCTTCGACGAGGTAGTGGCCGCGGCGAAGGCAGCCAACATCCACGACTTCGTGATGGGGCTGCCCGACGGCTACGACACCCTCGTGGGCGAGCGCGGCAGCAGGCTCTCCGGCGGGCAGAAGCAGCGCATCGCCATCGCGCGGGTGTTCCTGAAGGACCCGAGGATCCTGATCCTAGACGAGGCGACCTCCGCCCTCGACAACGAGAGCGAGCAGGCCGTGCAGGAGTCGCTGGACGCGCTTGCGCATGGGCGCACGACGATCGTGATCGCGCACAGGCTCTCCACCATCAAGAACGCCGACGAGATCGCCACCGTGGAGGGCGGGCGCATCGTGGAGCGCGGCACCCACGACGAGCTGCTCGCCAACGGCGGCGTGTACGCCCGCTACTTCCGCATGCAGTTCGGCGAGGACGCCGGGCGTGGGGACGCGGCACGTGGGGACGCATCGCGCGCAGGCGCCGCCGACGAGGGGGCGCAGCTCGCATGAGGCGCCAGAAGATGCGCAACATACGCCCGGAGAACCCGAAGGCCCCGAGCGTCTCCGAGGTGGAGGAGCTCTTCCGCAGCGTGGACGAGACGGGGCACGCCAACCCCGCCGAGGCGGACGCGGAGCGCGCCCGCCGCGACGCGGGCAAGGACGCCGTGGAGGTGGACCCGCTCGACCCCACGTCGGACCCCTCCGGCTCGAACGTGGAGCGCATGATAAACCGAACGGCGGTCATCGTCGTGTCCGCCCTCATCGCGGTGGTGCTCCTCTCGCAGCTCTCGTGCTCGGTGGGCCGCCGCGCCACGGCCTCGAGCCTGGCCGACAAGGTGTCGGTGTCGTCGGTCACCTCGGCGCTGCGCCTGGGCGTGAGCTGGGGAGACGGCTACACGCAGTTCCCCGAGGAGTTCGTGGTGAAGGAGGCGGACGAGAACACGGGGCGCATCGAGGTCTCCGTCAACAACAAGGAGTCCGGCGACGCGCTCAGCTGCTTCTCCAACTCCCAGATTCAGGCCGCGGCGCTCTCCGTGAACGCGCTGCTCAACCCCAAGATCAACACCGTCATCTACCACGTGAACGTGTGCGTGGACTCGAGCGGCAACATCGAGCAGTCGCAGTTCTTCGGGCTGCTCCAGCCAACCGGCGAGCTCAGGAGCTTCATGACCTTCGTCTGGACGAAGCAGACGACCGACGCAGGCGTCACGTTCTCCTGTACGATCACCGAGGTGGACGCCGACACCGCAGGCGAGCTGCGCGATGCGCTGGGAGCCACCACGCTCGTCGACACGGACGGCGACGGCGTTCCCGACACGCCCGAGGCCTCCACGGACGCCACGACGAGCGTCTCGAGCGAGTCGAGCGACGCGAGCGATGCCTCCGCAGCCGATGCCTCCACCGCCGCCGACGCCACCGAAGCGGCTGCCTGACCGACCGAAAAGCCCGGCCGCGCAGGCGACCGGGCTTGTGACGAGCGTATGCGAGTGCCGGCTGGAGCCTGCGAGGGCTAGGACTTGAGAAGGTCCGCCACCTCGCCGAGCTTGCTCTCGAACGAGATGCCACGCATCTCGTAGTCGGGCTGCTCGATGGTGATGCGCATGCAGTCGCGGACGAACCTCGTCGCGAACTCGAGCGCGCCGTGCAGGCTCCTGCCGCACATCACGGCCGCGAGCAGGGCGCTTGCGAACAGGTCGCCGGTGCCGTGCAGCTGGTAGGGCAGCATCTCGCCGGAGACCTCGTCGAAGTCCACGTCGGCGCCGGCCACGTAGTTGCGAACGATGCCATCGTCGTGCGAGATGCCCTTGATCACGACCGTCTTGGCGCCCATCTCGATGAGTGCGTCCATATTGCGGCGCACGAAGTCCTCGGAGACGTCGCGTCCCTCATAGGGGATGCCGGTGAGGATCGAGGCCTCGGTGAGGTTCGGGGTGAGGATGTCAGCGCCGTCAACGAGGCCCGCCATGGCCTGGCAGAGCTCCTCGGTGTAGGTGGGATACATCTGGCCGCCGTCGCCCATCACCGGATCGATCACGCGCAGCGCCTTCGGATGCTCGCCGCAGATGCGCTGGATGCAGGCGACCTGCTCGGCGGAGCCGAGGAAGCCCGAGTACACGGCATCGAGCTCGACGCTCTCCTTCTGCCAGGCGTCGAGGTATTCGTCGAGCATGCTCGTGGTGTCGTGCATGTAGAAGACGGGGAACTTGGTGTGGGCAGAGAAGAGCGACGTGGGGACCGGGCACACGTCGCAGCCCGCCGCGGAGAGGACGGGGATGGCGACGCCGAGCGAGCACTTGCCGTAGCCGCACAGGTCGTGGACGGCTGCGACGCGCGGGATGTAGGCGCCGTTGCGGTTGTACAGATGAAGGTCTTGGGCTTTTGCCATGGTTTGCTCCTCGCATGGACTGATGGACCGATGCAA
>CADBMC010000131.1 GCA_902795635.1 uncultured Coriobacteriaceae bacterium
ACTCAAAGCACAAAAAATGCTACTTCTCCTATGAAGAGCGGAAACAGCTTCTCGAGGCGATTCGATATGTGGACCTTGTGATTCCGGAGGAGAATTGGGAGCAGAAGAGGTCCGACGTTCACGAGTATCATATTGACACTTTCGTGATGGGAGATGACTGGGAGGGAAAGTTCGACTTCCTCGAGGAGGAAGGCGTGGATGTAGTTTATCTGCCGCGCACGCCAGAGATTTCAACCACACAAATTAAGACGGACTTAGGTGTCGGAGTAGCTAAGGTTGGCTCCAATTCTCATTCGATCGAGTGAGTGGAACGAGACGTCCCAGCACATAATGGAATGCCTCTCTGCTACCCAAGGCTTATGTCTGGCGGATTCTCCCTTCAGTGACGGGAGCGATGGAAACGCGTTCAGATGAGTCTTGGTACAAAAGCTTGTCGCAAATAGGACGAACCCCGCGAACAATGTTGAGGGCGACCTTGTGTATGAGAAAAGAGGGCTCTTCGGCACTATGTGTGGGCGGAATTCCGATGAAATAGCAGGTGGCACGCCGCTTGCCCGATAGGATTTGTGGTTGCGAATCATAAGTCCGTAAGAGGGGGCGGCGTGCACATCAACAGATTAGCGAAGAGAATCGTCGGAGTCGAGAGGATCAAGGTCCGGGGCATCGCGATAGACGGTGCCGGAGCCCTGGTCATCGATGCGGAGCCGTACAGGGCCCGGTCGTGCAGATGCGGGAAGTGCGGCAGGGAGGCCCCGCGATACGATGCGGGGCGCGGCGTGCGGCTCTGGAGATGCTGCGACGTCGGCGGCATGAAGGCGTATGTGCGCAGCGAGGCCTTCAGGGTGTCATGCCCGGAATGCGGGATAGTGGCGAGGGAGGTGCCCTGGGCTGCGCACGGATCCCGGTTCTCGTACGCCTTCGAGGACACCTGCTGCTGGTGCGCGCTCTCGATGAGCAAGGTTGCCTGCCAGAACCCAAGGGCGCGCGCAGGCCCGTGGCACGACCGGCCCGGCACGCAGTGGGGCGCGGACGGCCCTCGGCGAGCGAGCATGCGACGGGGCCGGAGACCCCGCTGGCAGGCGGCGGGCAGGCCAAAAGGGTTCTTCTCCTCTCAAGAAAAGCGCCCGTGCGAATGCACGGGGCGTAACCGATCTCTCGTCCTTCTCGGCTACGGGCCATGTGCACTTTCGTTAGATAGCGTACGGCGAATGGTCGCTTCTTCACCGCAAACGACTGATTGGCGTGGTCTGGGAGATAGCGCCGTGGTTATGCGATGAAGGGCTCGGGAATTGTGAAGGAATCGTGAAAGATACGATATACTTTTAGGGCTTGTCAAACGTCTGCGTAAGGAAATCGTTGAGCGATGCTTTCCGTTCATCATCACATCCCCGTGAAGAGGGGCATTAGCCGCACTCGACGTATGTCGGGGTGGCTCTGATGGGCGCCCTCATCTCTCGACGGCAGTTCTTATCGCATAAGCAGCTTAATTACGCACGTCCGCTCGTCTTCTGCTGTGACATCAACGGACTTACCGAGGACTCTGTCCCCCTCAACGTTCCCTTGGCGAGACGGCTTGCTGGTATTCCGGCGCCTTCCCGGAGCAGAAGATTAGAGGAGTGTCTCGTCGACTGCCTTGAAAGCCTGCCAAATGGAGTGGCAATCAGAGACTTCGACGTTCTTTTCAATCCGTCCTATGAGGTCGATATCGTCACGTTGCTTGTCAGCGCCTATCGAAGGCATTCATTCAGCGTCATCTGGCCTGGGACCTTAGACGGGGACGAACTCGTCTATGCCGAAGAGGGCTGCGCCGACTACCGCCGCTATGACATCAACCGCTACGACATCACCTGCATCTTCTAGAGGAGCATCCGCATCATGAAGTACTCAGAGCTCATCAGCTTCAAACCCATCGAGTCGACCATCCAGTTACGAGAGGCCGACAAGGCGGACAAGGCACGCGAGCTCGTCGAGACCTACGTGATGTCCGACTCCATGGCAGAACAGCTCAAGAGCCACCTTATCGACCAGCTCCAAATGGATGAGGTCGTGGACAACAAGGGCGTCCTCATCGTGGGCAACTACGGCACCGGTAAGTCTCACCTCATGTCCGTCGTCTCGGCCGTCGCAAATGACGCCGCCAACCTTTCCTACTTGAAGAACAAGAAGTTCGCAAAGGACATGGAGGCCATCGCCGGGAAGTTCGAGGTCCTTCGCATCGAGATTGGCGGCGTCACCATGCCGCTTCGCGAGATCATCTGCGGATACATCCAGGATGACTTCAACAGGCGCGGCATCGACTACACCATGCCCGACTTTGACTCCGTGCGCGATAACAAGCGGCTCATCAGCGACATAATGCGCGCGTTCGCTTCCAAGTATGGCGACCGCGGCTACCTCGTCGTCGTGGATGAGTTCTTCTCGTACCTGAGCTCCCGCGACGAGCGTCAGATCGTGCTCGACCTCGAGTTCCTTCGCGCGCTCGGCGAGATGTGCTCGAGCAGCCGCATGCGCGTCATCTTCGGCGTACAGGAGAAGATCTTCGACAACCCGCGCTTCAGCTTCGTCTCGGAGACGCTGCGTCGTGTGGGCGACCGCTTCTCACAGGTCATCATCACCAAGGAGGACACCTCCTACGTCGTCTCGGAGCGCATCCTCAAGAAGAACGCCGAGCAGAAGGCGCTCATCCGGGAGCACCTTGAGAAGTTCAGCGGCCTCTATGCCGGCATGAGCTCGCGCATGGAAGAGTTCGTGGACATGTTCCCCATCCACCCCGCCTATGTCGAAGTGCTCAACAAGGCCTACCTCATCGAGAACCGGCACATCCTCAAGAACATCTCCGTGTGCATCAGGGACATCTTCGACCAGGACGTCCCCGAGGACGCTCCCGGCATCATCTCATTCGACGAGTACTGGCCCGTCATCAAGGCCAACGGGATGCTTCGCAGCGACCCGACGGTGAGCCGCGTTCTCAGCGCCAGCGGGCAGCTGGAGGACATCATCCGCAGGGCCTACCCTCACCCGGCCTTCAAGGGGCTTGCGCTCAAGATCATCAACGCCCTGAGCGTCTACCGCCTGACGACCGGCGGCCTCGACGTGCAGACGGGGCTCACCGCCGAGGAACTGAAGGATGACCTCTGCCTGTACCAGCCGATGCCCGAAAACGACCCTGACATGCTTCTAGGCGTCGTGAACATGGCGTTGCGCGACATCATGACCACCGTATCGGGCCAATTCATCGTTCACAACGAGGCAAACAATCAGTACTACATCGACGTGAACAAGACGGTCGACTACGACGAGAGGATCCGCCAGAAGGCAGACGTCATCGCCCCCTCCGAGCTCAACCGCTACTACTACGGCATCGTCTACGGATGTCTCGACTGGCAGCAGCAGCAGTACGTGACCAACTTCGAGATCTATCAGTACGACCTCAACTGGGACAGCCACAACATGTTCCGCGAGGGCTACCTCTTCCTGGGCCTTCCCGGCGAGCGGAGCACGGCGCAGCCCGAGCGTGACTTCTACCTGCACTTCATGCCCCCGTTCGGCGGGGACTCCGACGCTAATGACCTGGAAGACGAGGTCTACTTCTACTTCAAGCCCAATGACGGCTTCGAGGACGACCTGCGCTTCTATGCGGCCGCGGAGAGCCTGAAGGAGATCAGCGAGGGCAAGGAGCGCGACGCCTACGGTCAGAAGGCCCAGCAAATGCGCCAGAAGCTCATCCACGCCCTCGGCGCCGGCAAGAACACCATGTTCGACGTGTCCTACCAGGGCGCGCGGAAGCAGCTGGTCGAGGTACTCAAGGGGCGCTACGACCGCGACGCGACCTTCAAGGACACCATCGACCTTGCCGCTTCTCTCTGCCTCGAGGACTACTTCGACGGCAAATACTCCGCCTTCCCGAAGATGCGCGTGAAGGTCACCCGCAAGAACATGGCGGACAACCTTACGGCTGCCTACGAGCAGATCGCCGGCCGCAATACCAAGATGGGTCGCGCCATGCTTGAGAGCTTCGGACTGCTCGACGTAAACGGCAGGCTGAAGCCTGAGGACTCGCCTTACGGCAAGTACTACATCGGCCTCCTCAGCAAGCTCCCGCCCCAGGGCGTCATCAACTTTGACGACCTCTTCGATCACGTGCCGGACCGTGGCGACTTCGATCGGAAGTTCGGCTACAACAACGCCTTCGCGGCCATCGTCCTGCTCTCGCTCGTGTACGGCGGCTACGCCGTGATGAAGACCGACAAGACGGAGGTTACCGCCGCCAATCTCGAGGATGCCGTGAAGAGCGCGGGGACCTACGGGCTTATGAACTTCAAGTACGTCTCACGTCCCGCAGACCTTCCCCTGGCCGAGCTTCGCAAGCTGTTCGAGACGCTCGACATCAACCCGGCGCTCCTTGGCAGCGAGAAGTCGCAGGGCAAGGCAGTCGAGGAACTGCTCGAGAAGGCCAAGAGCCTGAGTGCGAGCGCGGCGATGTGCGAGCGCGCCCTCGGCAGCGGCTTCGACCTATGGGGCGAGCCGCTCGCAAACGCCCGGGAGGCCAAGGCCATGCGAGACGCCTGCGTGGCCGTGAAGGACGAGTTCAGCAACTACGGCGCCAAGTACAACACCCCGGCCAAGCTCAGGAACTTCCGTCACTCCATCGACGAGATCCAGCAGCTTGGCGAGCAGATCGACCTTGCCGGGCTCGTGCCCGAGTACCAGACCTTCAAGAGCGCCTGTGCTCAAGACGTGAGCTACATTCAGAACGTCGAGTACGCTGAGATCGGTCAGAATCTCAAGGGCGAGATTGATGATGCCAAGGGCGTGTTCCGCAGGGAACGCGACTCCATCTTCGACGGCGCTACCGGCGACGCGGCCGCTCAGACTGCCGTCGGCGCCCTCGAGAAGGTGAAGAGCGACTACATCGACTTCTACTTCGCCGAACACCGCAAGAAGCACCTGGGCCCGAAGGATGCCAAGCGCCGCCACGAGATCCAGGGCAGCGCGACCGTAGCGAACCTGCGCAAGCTGGCCCGCCTGAACGTGCTTTCGCGTGCCAAGTTCGATGCCATAGACAAGGAGCTTGCCGGCCTCAGCGAGTGCAACGAGCTCAGTGTGTCCGAGCTGAACTCCTCGCCCGTGTGCCCGCACTGTCACTACCGGCTGGGTGACGACGTGCCCAATGTGGCGGGCAGGCTCGATGCCATCTCCGATGAAATCGACCAACTCGTGGCCGACTGGACGCAGACGCTCCTCAACACCATCGACGACCCCCTCGTGCTCAACCAGAAGCAGTACCTGGACAAGCCCCAGCAGGAACTCATCGACAACTTCGTAAGCACAAAGACACTCCCCAAGCATGTGGACGAGGCCTTCGTGAGTGCCATCGAGAGCCTGCTCAAGGGCTTCGAGCCCGTGTACGTGGACGGTCAGGAGCTTGTGGACGAGCTGGTGAAGCTCGGTCCCTGCACGGCAGACGACTTCAAGAAGAAGCTGGCAGGCATCATCTCCGGCTACACCAGAGGAAAAGACACCGAGAACCTGCGCATCATCGTCAGGTCCGAGTAAAGACAGGCAGGAAGACCATGGAACGCAGGAAGCTGACCAAAGAGGATATCGACAAGGTCCGCGACGTGGAGGGATTCCCCATCGCGACCGATGACGCCATCATCGAGCTCTCGGACGCGCCGTACTACACGGCGTGCCCGAACCCCTTCATCAAGGACTTCGTCGATGAGTACGGCACGCCCTACGACGAGGATACGGATGATTACCACAGGGAGCCCTTCACCGCCGACGTGAGCGAGGGCAAGAACGACGCCTTTTATTCAGTTCACACCTATCACACTAAAGTTCCTTACAAGGCAATCGTGAACTATATCCTCCACTACACGGTTCCAGGAGATATTGTATTTGATGGTTTCTGCGGCACTGGCATGACAGGTGTTGCCGCAAAGATGTGCGGATGTATGGATGAAAAGACCAAATTTGATTTGAAACAACGACTTAGCTCGCCACAATTTGGTCGTCGAAATGCAATCCTTGCAGATTTATCACCTGCAGCTACACATATCGCAAATAGATATAATCAAGGATTTGATATTCCTGCTCTACAGCAAGAGAGCGAGAAGATATTAAAAAGGCTCGAATCTGAGTGTGGATGGATGTATAAAACCCGTCATACGAGGGCGACAAAGACAACAACTCTGTTTAATACCTCAACAACATACGGCCAGGTTAACTATACCGTCTGGTCCGATGTGCTTATTTGTCCTCACTGCAGCTCTGAATTCCTTTATTGGGATGTGGCTGTAGACCGTGACAACAAGATTATGCATGATCATTTTACATGTCCTAATTGCGGAGCATCTTTAAAAAAGACGGACTGTGACCTCAGCAAGCAGGCTGTTTTTGACTCTGTTACAGACACTGCAATACAAGTTACAAAGCAGGAGCCAGTCTTAATTGTCTATACATACGATGGAGCTCGCTATGAGAAGAAACCTGATACAGAAGATATTGAACTAATAAGGAAGATACAAGAACTTGAAATCCCTCACTGGTATCCAACCAATGAGGTTATCGACGGAGACAAAACTAAAGAAGCCATTAACAAAGGTATCAGTCGTGTTGATTTGTTCTTTCAAAAGAGAAATCTTTATGCACTGTCTACTGTGTGGGATGGCGCAAGCTCTCAAATGAAGTTTGTCTTTACCGCTTTCCTTCTTAGGGCCACCAAGATGAATAAAGTTCATATGCACAATTTTTTATTTGGTGGTGGAGGATGGAATGCTGGATTCTTAACAGGTGTGATTTACTTTCCGTCTCTTTCTGTTGAGACTTCCGTTATTGAGCTATTAAGCGACCGAGTGAATAGTGTATGTCGCGCTTTTGCTACGTATCCTTATGATTCTGAGCATGTAGCCTTAACAACCCAATCATCTAGTTCTTTAGAGAACATCCCATCTAATTGCATCGATTATATTTTTACAGATCCACCTTTTGGAGCCAACCTTATGTATTCGGAATTGAGCTACCTATGGGAATGTTGGCTTGAGGTTCGGACAAACAATCAAGCTGAGGCAATCATTAACAAGACTCAGGGCAAGCAGCTTGCCTTCTATCAGGATGAGATGACAAAATGTTTCTCTGAGATGCAGAGAATACTGAAGCCGAACCGATGGATGACAGTAGAATTTCATAACTCAAAGAATGCTGTTTGGAATGCTATCCAAATAGCTCTTAATCGAGCCGGTTTCATCGTAGCTGATGTAAGAACGCTCAATAAGAAGCAAGGGTCTTTTAATCAGGTAAAGGGAGCCACTCAAGCTATTAAACAGGATTTGATTATTTCCGCTTATAAACCAAAAGAAAGTTTTGTACATAATCTTCGCGAGGATGCTGGGAATGAAGAAACGGCATGGAGCTTTGTTCGTCAGCACCTTGAGAACATCCCCGTTGTAGTTGAACAATCTGGCCAAATCGAAGTTATCGCCGAGCGCCAGGCCTACCTCCTCTTCGACCGCATGGTGGCCTACCACGTGACGCAGGGCATCCCCGTGCCCCTCGACGCCACGGACTTCTATCGTGGCCTCGACGAGCGCTTCATCAAGCGCGATGATATGTACTTCCTCCCCGACCAGGTGACGGAGTACGACACTGCGCGCATGAAGATGAAGGTCGAGTCCGTGCAAACGGCCTTCCTCGTGACCAACGAGAAGACGGCTATCGGCTGGCTCTACCAGCTGCTCGGTCAGACGCCCATGACCTATCAGGAGATCCAGCCGAAGTTCATGCAGCAGGTCAAGACCGTGGACCGCTACGAGGACATGCCCGAGCTCTCCGTGCTGCTGGAGGAGAACTTCATCCAGGACGACAAGGGGCGCTGGTACGTGCCCGACACCAAGAAGGAGGGCGATGTCGCCAAGCTCCGTGAGAAGTCGCTGCTACGCGAGTTCGACGGCTACCTCAAGACCAAGGGCAAGCTCAAGCTATTCCGCTCCGAGGCCATACGCGCGGGCTTCTCGAAGCTCTGGAAGGACAAGAACTACCAGGCCATCGTTGACATCGCCGAGCGCCTGCCCACCCAGACAGTGCAGGAAGATCCCAACATGCTCATGTACTACGACATCAGCCTGAGCCGTATCGGGCAGGCGTAGGACCATGCTGGAAGTCGGAGACCTCGCATACGACACATCGGCCCAGAGCACCGTGCGCGTCATCGAGAGCACGGTGCTCTGGGGCATCCAGTCCTACCGCGTGATGAACCCCGCCACGGGAGAGACCTACCGCGCCTCTGAGGATGTCCTGAAGCCCGTCGCGGGATCCGTGCGCTACGACGAGAACTACCTTCGCTTCGTCGTGGAGCTCTCCCGCATCAAGAATGAGGTGGCAAGCGGAACCTTAACGCCGCTCTCGCATGACGTCATCCCGTTGCCGCACCAGCTGCACGCCCTCAACCGCGCACTCGCGAATGACAACGTGCGCTACCTGCTGGCCGACGAGGTCGGCCTCGGCAAGACCATCGAGGCAGGACTCATCCTCGAGGAACTCAAGACCCGCGGGCTCGTGCGCCGCACGCTCGTGGTATGCCCAACCGGCCTTGCAACGCAGTGGGCTGACGAGATGGAAGGTAAGTTCTCCGAGAAGTTCCATCTGCTCATTCCCTCTGACTTCTCGGCAATCCGCAAGGTCATCGATACCGACAACGTCTATGGCGAGTTCGACCAGGTGATTACGCCGATGGACTCCATCAAACCCCTCGAGGAGCGCTTTGGGTGGAGCGAGGAGCGCATCAAGGCCTACAACGACGACCGCATCAACGCCGTCATCAATGGCAACTGGGACCTCGTGATCATCGACGAGGCGCATCGCGTGGCCGGATCCTCGAGCGACGTGGCGCGCTACAAGCTGGGAAGGCTCCTCTCGCAGGCAAGCCCCTACCTGCTGCTGCTCACCGCGACGCCCCACAACGGCAAAACCGAGCCGTTCCTGCGGCTGGTGCGCCTTCTCGACCGCAAGGCGTTCCCCAACGAGAAGTCCGTCGTGAAGTCGCAGGTGGCCCCCTACCTCATCCGCACCGAGAAGCGCGAGGCCATCGACAACAAGGGCAACCCCCTCTTCAAGAACCGAGTGACGCATCTGGTACACATCAGCTGGGACGACCGCCACACGCTCCAGAAGGAGCTCTACGAGCGCGTATCCGACTATGTGTCGCATACCTACAACCAGGCCATCCGCAACAGAAGCAAGAACATGTGCCTCATCTTCCTGCTCATCATCATGCAGCGCATGGTCACGAGCAGCACGGCGGCCGTGCGGCAGTCGCTCGAGCGCCGACTCGCCACGCTGGAAGGGCGGGACACCCAGCAACGCCACATGAGCGAGACCGACATCAGCGACGCCGACATCGAGGATGGCGACGATACCGCGACCGCGGCCCCCTCGCTCGATGACGATGCCGAGATTGCCGAGGTGCGCGACCTGATCGGGCTGGCCAAGCGCGCAGAGCTGCAGTACCAGGACGCCAAGGTAGAGGTGCTCTTCGACACGCTCGACAAGGTGCTTGCCGAGGATGGTCAGAAGGCCATCGTCTTCACCGAGTTCATGGCCACGCAGGCGTACCTGAAGCGCCTGCTCGAGCAGCGCGGCTACAGCGTCTCGATCCTCAACGGCAGCATGGGCATCGACGAGCGCAACGCCGTCACCGAGGAGTTCCGCACCAAGACCGACGTGTTCGTGTCGACCGACGCCGGCGGCGAGGGCCTGAACCTGCAGTTCGCCAACATCGTGATTAACTACGACATGCCCTGGAACCCCATGCGCATCGAGCAGCGCTGCGGCCGCGTGGACCGCATCGGCCAGACCAGGGACGTCGTCGTCTACAACTTCATGATCGACGACACGGTGGAGAGCCGGGTGCACGAGGTCATCGAGCAGAAGCTCTCCGTGATCCTTGACGAGCTGGGCGTGGACAAGTATTCCGACGTACTCGACAGTGAGGCCTGCGACGCGGACTTCACGCAGGCGTACATGGGCTCGCTCGGCAAGCCGCGCGCGGCGATCGAGCGCTCCGCGGGGCGCATCGAGAAAGAGGTACGCGAGCAGGTCACCAACGCCAAGTCGTACAAGGAGATCATCCGTGAGGACAAGGATCTGGGCGAGCTCGTCGGCAAGGAGTCCGACTTCGATGTGAGCGCCGCGCTCGGCAGGGCTGCCTCCTACTATGGCGCCTGGCGGGGCGAGCAGCCGAAGGTGCCGCTGGGTCTCTCGTTCGACAGCGACGATGCCGAGAAGCTCCTGCATGCGAGCGTGGCGCAGGACCGCGACGCCGACGTGCTAAGCATCGGCATCCAGGACATGCCCAATGAGGACGGCTACTTCATGCTCTGGGAGCTCTCCATCGCCGACGATGACAGGGCGACGCGCGTCATTCCCGTTTTCGTGAACTCGAATATGGTGCTCCGCCCCGTCGCCGGCAAGCGGATCATGGACGCGCTGCTGGATTCCGGAACGCGGCTGGACGTCGCAACTGCGTCCAACGTCGATGCCGCCACATGGGCGCAGCTGGAATCCATGAGCCAGGACTTCGCCTACAACGACTTCGTCGAGCTCTCCGAGCGCCACGAGAAGACGACCAAGGACAACCACGAGAAGTACGCCTATGCGCTGCGCCTGAGGCGCGATGCCGCCCGGCGCGTAGGCATCGAGAACATCAGGGTCTCCAAGCTCGCCAAGCTCGACGCCGAGGAACGCGACATGGAGCTCTCCTATGCCAAGGAGCGGCAGGTGCTCCCGGAGTTCCGCTGCATGCTGCTCGCGAGGCTGGTGGCATAGGCATGTTCGGAGACTACGTATACGATGCCTCGGGGGCACCGTTCGCGACCCAGTCCATGCTGCTCATCGACCACCTGCCGCACGGGCATGAGGACTTTGGCGACGCCTTCTCGCGGCGCGGGTTCACCGTGGTGCGATGGAAGGACGACCTGAGCTTCCGCATCGAATGGGAGGACCGACTCAAGGGCGGCAAGCGACTTGCCGTGATCGCGCTGCCCCATGACTATGTGCCCTACGACCTTGCCCAACTCATGACACGTTACGACGTCTCGCTTGATGAACTGTTTCCCAGCCTCGACGCGGGCGTGCTGCATGACTGGGGAGGCATCGACCTGGACTTCCTTGCAGTTGCTTACAGACGGGACGCGGTGCTGCCGATGGACGCGGCCCGCACTCGTCGATTCCTCAACGACCGGGTTCTCTCTCGGGAGACGGCTGAAACGGTGTGCGACCGGCTGTCAAGCCTGCTCGTGGAGAAGGCCGCCGGAGCTGCGACCTACCGCGACTGGACCGACGTGGCCGAGCTCAAGGCGCGCATCGATGTCACGGCCGCAAGTTACGGTGTCGAATGCAGTACAAACCCGCTCACCGATGGTGCCTTCCGCGACTTCATGCTCTCGAGATTCGGTAGCCTGGGAGGCGAGCTTGATGACTCCACGCCCGTGCTTGTCAGCAAGGCCATGGACTACATGCACGCCCACAGCAACCGGTTCGCCATCATCGTCATGGACGGCATGTCCGAGTTCGACTGGCGCGTGCTGAGCAGCTCCTTCGCTGGCATCGACTACGAGCAGTCCGCCGTCTACGCCATGGTGCCCACGATCACCTCCGTATCCCGGCAGAGCCTGCTCGCTGGCAAGTACCCGCGGCAGCTGAAGAACCCCTGGTCCCAGAGTGGCGAGAAGCCCGGATTCTATAAGTGCGTGAGGTCTTGGGGATTCAACAACGACCGGATAGCCTACCTTCGCGGCTACGATGCCGAAGTACCGCACGGATGCGACTATGCGGCCTACATCATCCTCGACGTGGACGAGCGCGTGCATGGGCAGTACGGCGGCCGCCCTGGAATGCTCCGTGATATGGAGCTCCTCGCCCAGGGCGGCAAGCTGGCGGCGCTGGTCAGGCGGCTCATGACGCAGGGGCTTGACGTGTATATCACCGCTGATCATGGCAACACGCCCTGTGTTGGACATGGGCGCGTGACCGGTCGTGGCGTCGAGACCGAGAGCAGGGGCAAGCGGATGCTGGTCGTCAACGACCTAGCCGACGTTGATACTCTGCGCGAGAAATACGGGCTCATTGAATTTCCCGGAACGTTCCTAGACAAGGAGTATCGTTACTACCTCTGTCCGCCGGGCGTCTCCTTCGATGATCCGGGACAGCATGTGATGAGCCACGGCGGCATCAGCATCGACGAGGTGGTCGTGCCGTTCATAACGATACGATCGGAGCGTGCCTGATGCCCAGAATGGTCGGCTTTACGAGAATCATCAAGCTTCCCTGGCTTAACAAGACGCTTGAGCTTGCCGGTGAGGGATTGGATGCTGCCCAGATGCGCAGCGAGCTCGAGGACTATCTGAGCTTCGAGATAAAGAGCGACACCAACCGGCGCAAGACGCGGGAGATCCTGCTCCTGCCCTGGACGGTCGATGACGACGCGCTGGCAACGCTGCGCCTGCAGGCACTCGAGCTTGCGAAAAGCCATCCCTACGAGCAACTGCCCATTCATTGGGGAATGCTCATCGCGGCCTTTCCCATGTTCGCCGACCTCGTACGGCTCATCGGCAAGATGAGCGAATACCAGGACGAGCTGACCTCGGCGCAGATCAAGCAGAAGGTGCTCGACGAATGGGGCGAGCGCTCGACCGTCGTAAAGGGCTCCGAGAAGATGCTCGCCTCGCTCAATGCCATCGGCGTAGTGAAACGCGTGAAGACGGGACGCTATGTGCTCGCGCCAGCCACCGCTGTGGACGAAGACCTTTCCGCATTCCTTCTGCAGGCCGACATGCTTGTCAATCCGTCGAGTTACCGAACCTATGGCGAGCTGCTTCGGCTGCCCGAGATGTTCCCGTTCGAGATGAACGTGAGCAAGGAGCGGCTGAACGAGGATAATCGATTCGCAGTGGGAAACTTCGGGCGGGAGTTTACGGTGTCGCTGCAACAGCGTTGAGCCTATACATCCAGCTCGTTCTAGCGACAATTCCGCGAACGGCGCAAATTAATCTCCGGAATTGATTCTCCCCGGTCCTCGAAAGCGAGGACGGCCGCTTGTGACATCCCCGGACAATGTGCCCCTACCTGTTAGGTGCGGGCATTTTTCATGCCCGCCTGTCAAGAAAGGATGTCCCACATGGACGGTGAGCAGGATGCCACGCAGACGGAAGGCAAGCAGCAGGAGCAAGGCGACGCGACGCAACCGCAGGCGGGCCAAGACGCCCAGGCGCACGAGCCGGAAGCGGTAGGCAGCGCGGACGAGTGGCGCAAGGCCCTCGCCGCAAAGGACGCGCAGATCGCCGAGCTCCAGGGCAAGGTGACCGCCGCCGCGAAGACGGCCGAGGCTACCGAGGCGCTGAACGCCGAGATCGCGAGCCTGAAGCGGCAGATGGCAGACGAGCGCACCGAGTTCGCGCTGCGAGCTGCCGGCGCCCGCTCCGTGAAGGCCGCCAAGGCGCTGCTCGCGGACCACGACGGCGACGTCCAGGCGCTCGTGGCGGCCGAGCCGTGGCTCTTCGAGGGCGCGGAGGCGACTTCACAAAGGGGTTCACAAGTTGGCGGGACGACCGGGCTGGAGCCCGCCGGTGTCTCCGGCGGCTCGGACGCCCAGTACATGAAACGCTGGGCGACCATCGCCGGGCTCGACGAGAAGGAGTAACTGATGCCGAACAACATCGCAGCGATAAGGAACTACACCACGATCCTGGACCGCGTGTACCAGAGGGAGGCCACGAGCACGTGCCTGAACTCCCCTGCGCGCATGGCACGGGCGGGCAGGAACGCCAAGGAGATCATGGTCCCGAAGATCTCGGTGACGGGGCTCGGGGACTACACCCGCAACGTGGGCTACAAGACGGGGTCGATCGACTTCTCCTACGAGACCAAGACCTTCAACTACGACCGCGGCATCAAGCTGCTCGCCGACGTGATGGACGTCGAGGAGGCGGGCGCGGAGCTCCAGCGCACGCAGGTGGCGCCGGAGGCCGACGTGTTCACTTACGCTCAGATCGCCTCGCACGACGGCGTGACGGTCAAGGACGTGGACCTCAGCAAGGCCAAGGCGACCGACGTGCTGGCGGCCCTGCGCGAGGTCACGAACCAGATGGACGAGGCCCAGGTGACGCCGGGGAGCCGCTACCTCTTCATCACGCCGACGCTCAAGGGGGTCCTCGACGACTACTCGCTGGCCAACCCCAACATGAGCAACCACGTGCTCACGCGCTTCGCGAGGATCGTGGAGGTGCCGCAGGCGCGCTTCTACACGAAGATCACGCTCAACAGCGGCGAGTCCGACCAGTTCGGCTATGCCAAGGCCGCCGACGGCCGCGCCATCAACTTCATGGTCGTGGAGAAGTCGGCGGTCATCAAGTTCGACAAGCACGTGGCGTCGCGCGTGTTCAGCCCGGACGAGCTCGAGAACCTGGACTCGTACATGATGAAGTACCGCAAGTACGGCATCGTGGAGCTGCTCGACAACAAGCTGGCCGGCGTGGCCGTGTCCGCGGCGCCGGCGGCGTAGCGCCATGGGGTGCAGCTGTGACGACATGCGGGAAGGCGGGGTCGCGGCCACGGGCCCTCCTTCGCGTTCTACCGGGACCGCTACGGCGGGACCCTCGACGCCGAGGGCTACGCCGAGGCGATGCCCGCCGCCCTGCGCCTGCTGCGCGAGCTCTGCGGCGGCGTGGGGCCCGAGGGGGTCGCCGACGACCTTGACCTGCTGGCGTGGGGGCGCGCCTGCTGCGCGGTCGCCGAGGCGTTCGCGGAGTTCGGCGAGGGCCGCGTGGGCGGCTACGCCATAGGCGACTTCAAGGTCACGAACTACATGGAGCGCGGGACGACCGGGCTCGAGGTGGCCAGGCAGGCCGCGCTCTCCGAGCTCGCGGGCACCGGGCTGGCGTTTGCCGGGGCTGGTCGGCCATGAGGTATGAGCTGTAATCTTTTGGTGGACAGCGGGACGGCAGGAACCTGCAGCCGGTATGCTCGGCAGATATGCCCTCCCATCACCACCAGCAGATTGGAGCAGAGAGATGTCGGTGAGCGCAGGCGAGATCGAGAAGGCAGAGTCCAGGGCCAGGGCGAAGGCTCCCAGGCAGCATGCGGAGGAGTACCGGCTCGAGGCGGCCGGGCACTACAGGAAGGCCCGGGAGGCAGATCCGAAGAAGAGCATCAGGGAGTGCGCTGCAGAGCTCGGGATCAACGACAAGACCCTCAACGACTGGATCCTCAAGCAGGCGAAGACCGGGCGGGTCACCCAGGAGAGGACCGGAGAGCAGAAGGAGCCCGGCGAGGCAAGGAGGCGCATCAGGGAGCCCGGGAGCGAGAACGAGTTCCCAAGAAAAGCAGCAGCCTTCTTCGCCAGGAGCCTCTGACGGAGGACAGGTTCCGGCTGATGCTGGAGGAGAAGGCGGACTACAGCGTCTC
>CADBMC010000132.1 GCA_902795635.1 uncultured Coriobacteriaceae bacterium
CCACATCCTCGGCAGGTCCATCCGAGAGTACAAGAAGCCCTCGATCGCCACGCCCATCCTCGTGATCGGCGAGGTGGCGATCGAGTGCATCATCCCCTTCTACACCTCGCAGATGCTCGACGTCATCAACGATGGCGCCAGCATCGACGTCGTGGCACGCTATGGGCTCGTGCTCGTGGTGCTCGCCCTCGTCTCGCTCGCGTTCGGCACGACGGCAGGCGTCACCGCCTCGTATGCCTCGACCGGGCTCGCCAAGAACCTGCGCCACGACATGTTCGAGAGCATCCAGTCGTTCAGCTTCTCCAACATCGACCACTTCTCGACGAGCTCGCTGGTGACGCGCCTCACGACGGACGCCACCAACGTCCAGAACGCCTACATGCAGCTCATCCGCACGGCGATCCGCAGCCCTCTGCTGTGCCTTTTCGCCATCGTGATGGCCTATGTGACGGCTGGGCCCATGGCCCTCTTCTATGCCCTGGTGGCGCTCGTGCTCGCCTTCGTTATCTTCGGGATCGCCGCGCACGTCATGCCCATGTTCCGCCGGCTGTTCCGTCGCTACGACCAGCTCAACGACTCGGTGAAGGAGAACATCGACGGCATCCGCGACGTGAAGAGCTACGTGCGCGAGGACTTCGAGAAGAAGAAGTTCGAGAAGGCGAGCGGCTCGCTGCGCGACGACTTCGTGCACATCGAGCGCATCATCGCTTGGAACACGCCGGTCATGACGCTGTGCATCGACGTCGTCTACCTCTACGTCGTCTACTTCGGCTCCAAAGCGATCGTCACGAGCCGGGGGACGCTCCTGCAGGTGGGCCAGATGTCGGCGCTCATCACCTACGGCTTCTCGATGCTCATAAGCCTCATGATGCTCTCGATGGTGTTCGTGCAGATCACGATGAGCGAGGAGGGCGCGCGGCGCATCTGCCAGGTGCTCATCGAGAGGCCCGACATCGCCGAGCCCGCCCATCCGGTGACCGAGATGGCTGACGGCTCGATCGACTTCGACCACGTGACCTTCGCCTACGAGGACCGTCTGGAGCAGCCCGCGCTGCAGGACATCGACCTGCACATCAAAAGCGGTGAGACCGTGGGCATCATCGGAGGGACCGGCTCGTCGAAGTCCTCGCTCGTCCAGCTCATCTCGCGCCTGTACGACGTGAGCGAGGGCTCTGTGCGCGTGGGCGGCGTGGACGTGCGCGACTACGACCTCAAGGCCCTGCGCGACCAGGTGGCCGTCGTGCTGCAGCGCAACCAGCTCTTCAGCGGCACCATCAAGGAGAACCTGCGCTGGGGCAACCCCGACGCCACCGACGAGGAGCTCGTGGAGGCCTGCAAGCTCGCGCAGGCCGACGACTTCATCCGGCTCTTCCCCGACGGCTACGACACCTACATCACCCAGGGCGGCACCAACGTCTCGGGCGGCCAGAAGCAGCGCCTGTGCATCGCGCGAGCCCTGCTCAAGCACCCGAAGGTGCTGATCCTGGACGACTCCACGAGCGCCGTGGACACCAAGACCGACAAGCTCATCCGCATGGGGCTCGCCTCCTACATCCCCTCCACGACGAAGCTCATCATCGCGCAGCGCACGAGCTCGGTTCAGGAGGCCGACCGCATCGTGGTGATGGACCACGGCCGCATCGACGCCGTGGACACCCCCGACAACCTGCTGCGCACGAACGAGATCTACCGCGACATCTACCTCACGCAGAACAAGGAGTCGCACGACCAGCACATGAGCGAGCTCGAGGCGGCCGGGCGCTCCGGGCGCGACGAGGCGCAGGAAGGCGAGGCGAACGCCGATGAGTAGCTCCAAGGGAAAGCGCGCCGAGCGCCCGGGCCAGACGTTCAAGCGGATCATGGCCATGCTGTTCGAGTTCTATCCGGGCCTCGTCACCCTCATAATCGTGTGCATCGTCGTGTCGTCGGCGCTCTCGTCGCTGCCGTCGGTGTTCATGCAGGAGGCGCTCGACATCGTGGGCGACACCTGGAAGAGCGGCGACTGGGCAGCGGCAGGCGGGCCGATCCTGGGCGTGGCCCTCAAGCTCCTCGTCGTCTACCTCATCGCGTTCGCAGCCATCGTCGCCTACACGCAGATTGGCGCCGTGGTGACGCAGGGCACGCTGCAGAAGATCCGCGACCGCATGTTCGACCACATGGAGGACCTGCCGGTCCGCTACTTCGACACCAACGCGCACGGCGACATCATGTCCTACTACACCAACGACGTCGACGCGCTGCGCCAGATGATCGGCGTGTCCCTGCCGAACCTGTTGGTAACGGGCATCGCCATGCTCTCGACCTTCATCATCATGCTGTACTACTCGCTGTGGCTGGCGCTCACCGTTGCCGTGATCCTGGCGCTCATGCTGGTCCTCGTGCGGGTGCTGGGCGGCCGCTCGGCCCGCTACTTCCTGGGCCAGCAGCGCTCCATCGGCAAGGTGGAGGGCTTCGCCGAGGAGGCCATGAACGGCATGCGTGTGATCAAGGTGTTCACGCACGAGGGCCAGACGCAGGAGAGCTTCGACGAGCTGAACGAGGAGCTCTTCGAGGCGTCCAACACGGCCACCATCTATGCAAACACCCTCGGCCCCATCCTCATGAACCTGGGCAACCTCGCCTACGTGGTGGTTGCCCTCATGGGCTGCACGCTCATGCTGGCGGGCGTAGGCAACGTCTCGATCTCCGGCCTCGCGATCGGCATCGACATCATCGTGCCGTTCATGAACCTCACCAAGCGCTTCGCCGGCTCCATCGGGCAGGTCTCCCAGCAGGTGAACTTCGTCGTCATGGGCCTCGCCGGCGCCGAGCGCATCTTCACGCTGCTCGACGAGGAGCCCGAGGCCGACGAGGGCTACGTGACCCTCGTGAACGTGGACGAGAGCGACGGCGTGCTGCGCGAGACGACCGAGTCCACCGAGCAGTGGGCCTGGAAGCACCCGCACCACGAGACCGGCGAGGTCGAGCTCGTGCCGCTGCGCGGCGACGTGCGCCTCACGGGCGTGGACTTCGGCTACGAGCCCGACAACCAGGTGCTCCACGACGTGTCCCTGTTCGCGAAGCCTGGCCAGAAGGTGGCCTTCGTGGGCGCCACGGGCGCCGGCAAGACGACCATCACCAACCTGCTCAACCGCTTCTACGACATCGCGGACGGCAAGATCCGCTTCGACGGCATCAACATCAACAAGATCCGCAAGGCGGACCTGCGCCGCTCGATGGGCCTGGTGCTGCAGGACGTGAACCTGTTCCGCGGCACCGTGATGGACAACATCCGCTACGGCAGGCTCGAGGCCACCGACGACGAGTGCATGGCCGCGGCGCGCCTGGCAGGCGCGGACGACTTCATCCGCACGCTGCCGCAGGGCTACCAAACGATGCTCACCGACAACGCGGCGTCGCTCTCGCAGGGCCAGCGCCAGCTCATCTCCATCGCCCGCGCCATCGTCG
>CADBMC010000133.1 GCA_902795635.1 uncultured Coriobacteriaceae bacterium
CCGCCTCCATGCCGGTCGAGCACATCTACACGCTCAAGGCGCCCTACGAGCTCGAGATGACCAGCAGCCAGCAGGACCTGCGCGACCGGCTCGCACGACTCGTGGACCTGTCCGCGGCGGGCGAGATGGGCCTTGGCGACATGGCGGAGGGCCTGGCAGAGGGCCTGCATCCCGTTGCGGACGACGGCACCTACACCCAGGAGCAGATGGGGCAGGCAGAGAAGCTCTGCGTTGCCTCGCTCAAGACGCAGCGCAGGCAGAGCGCGGGCATGGAGGACGTCACCGCGTACGGCATCCAGGAGGGCTCGCGCTACTGGACCGACATCGACGTCTCCGACGGCCGCGTCCTCGTCGGCGCGGGGCTCCTCATGAAGTGCGGCCTCGAGCCGGGTGACGTCATCGTCCTCTACGACAAGTACGTCGACAAGAGCTACGCCTTCACGATCGACGAGGCGACGGGAGACTGGGCCAACACCAGCGTCTACATGAGCCAGGAGACGTTCAACGAGGCCCTCGGCCACGACGCGGATTGGTTCTGCGCCTATGCGAGCGACGAGGAGCTCGCGATTGACCCCGACTACCTCGCCTCCACGCTCACGCCGAACGACATGCAGAGGCTCGCCGACGAGATGCTCGGCATGTTCTCCGACACGATCCGGCTTCTCCTGCGGGCGGCGGCGCTCGTCTTCTTCGTGGTCATGTACCTGCTCACCAAGACCGTCTTCGACCACAGCGCGCGGTCAATCTCCTACATGAAGGTGTTCGGGTACCGCGACCGCGAGATCCGCAGGCTCTACCTGACCTCGATCACCGAGGCGGTGGCCATGGCTCTTGTGGCGGGGCTTCCCATGACCATGTGGGCGATCAGCACGCTCATGAGCACCATCATGCTGGAGTACTCGGGCAACTTCGTGGTCGGCTACACCCCGCAGATCATCTGCGGGGAGCTGACCATGGGGTTCGCCACCTACGTTGTCGTGGCGCTTCTGCACATGCGCCAGACCAAGCGGGTGCCGCTCGAGCTCGCGCTGAAGACGCAGGAGTAGCGGCAGCGCCTAGCGCACGGGGCGGCACGTGGCGGGCGTGACGCCGTTCACCACGCAGGTGGGCTCCTCGCCGGCCAGCACGCGCGCCGCGTTCTCCCACACGTGACGATGCACGGAGGGGAACACGCTCTCCGTCACGCCGGCGATGTGCGGGGAGAAGAGCACCTTGTCGCGCAGGTCCTCGGGAAGGCACACGAGCGGGTTGTCGGGCCGCACGGGCTCGGGCGCGAGCGTGTCGAACGCCGCTCCGGCGAGCTTGCCCGAGCTCAGGGCCCTCACGCAGGCGTCGTTGTCCACCAGCTGGCCGCGCGCCGTGTTCACGAGGTACGATCCGTCCCGCATCTTGGCGAAGAACGCGTCGTTCGCCATGCCCTCCGTGGCCGGGGTCACCGGCACGTGCAGGCTCACGATGTCGCTTCCGGCGAGCAGCTCGTCGAGCCCCACGCAGCGCACGCCGTACGCGCGCTCCTCCTCGGGGGCGAGGGGCGTGCGCTTCGTGCAGAGCACCTGCGCGTCGAACGCGCGAAGGCGCTTGGCCGTCTCCTGGGCGATGTCGCCGAAGCCCACGAGCCCGACCGTGCGCCCGCGCAGCTCCGCCACCTTGCCCATGGCATGCTCCTTGTAGGCAATCTGCTCGCCCTCGCGGACGGCGCGGTCCGCGGGGATCACGCGCTTGAGCAGACCCAAGATGAGCAAAAGCGTCTGCTCGGCCACGCCCGGCGCGTTCACCCCCTTGTTGTTGCACACGTAGATGCCCTGCTCGGCGGCGTACTTGGTGTCTACGGCGTTGTAGGCGACGCCCTCGGATTGCACCATCTTCAGGCGCGGCATCCGCGCCATGAGCTCGGCCGTGACAGGCGATATGGCATCTGCGAGAACGAAGTCGGCATCGGAGCCGGCCGCGAGCACCTCCTCGGCAGAGGCGCCCCGAGGGACCACGGCTATCTCGGACTGCCGCGCGATGGACAGGTCCGGAAGGTTCGAGCGCACGCGCTCCTCGCTGCCGATGACGAGCATCTTTGCCATCGCGGGTTCTCCGTTCCCTGGCTGCGTCGGCCTCTCGGCCCCTAGGGGCAACCATAGCGCATGCCATCGAGGGCGCAAGGCGCCGCCGCATGGGCGACGGGCGGCAGCTAGCCCGCACGGAACTCCGTGTGCACCATGAAGAGCTTCTCGCGCTTGGAGCGGATGTAGAGCTTGGTGATGGGGCTGTAGCGCACGCCCTCCACCGGATATCCCTCGAGGTAGCTCCTCTGCACCGTGCTCACGAGGCGGTCGGACCAGGTGGGAAGCTCGCGCTCCGCATCGTTCATGCAGAACGTCATGCGCGTTTCGTTGCCCGTGTTGTCCACATGCCCGTTGCCCTGGCGCACCTCCTTGTCGCTGATGGTGTCGAAGGCGAAGGTGGCGCCGGGGAAGCGCTCCGCCATCGCGACCACGAGCGAGCGCACCTGGTCGTGCGAGAAGTAGTGCAGCACGCCGGCCGCATGGCACCGTGATCGCGAACCTCGAGCCCGACGCGGTCGCGCTCGCCGAGCTCGAGGCCCTCGGCAGGAAGCTCGCCGAGTAGCGACGCCAAGCGAGGTGGCAAGGCACGACGGGGCACGGCTGGCAACCTCTCCTCCAGCCGTGCCCTTTATTGTTCGCATGCTCGCCGCACGTCGGCAGCACGCCCGATGCACGTCAGCCGCACGTCAGCCGTGCGGCAGCCGGACGCGACGCTAGGCCGAGAGCAGCTCCAGCATCTGCGACAGGCCCTTCTTGCCGAACGAGACCTCCTCCGAGCCGTCCGCACGGCCGACGACCACGCACGGGACGCTCATCACGTCGTAGCGCTCGCGCAGCTCCGGGTGGAGCGCCACGTCGTAGACCCTGGCCGCCACCCGGGGGCTCTCGGCGGCGATGCGCTGGGCGGAGGTGACGGTCTCGGGGCACATGGTGCACGAGAGGCCCACGATCACCCGGATGTCGTACGGCTCGTCGATGCCCGAGATGGCGGCGCGGTCCTCGTCGGCGATGGGCTGTCCGGGACCCGCCACGTTGTAGAGGCCGAGGACGAAGCTCGTGAACTCGTGGCCGCCCGGCACGCCGTGGAACTCCAGGCCGGAGGGCGTCCCGTCCGCGCGGCAGACCTCCACGTACGGAAGCTCCTCCGCGGCCTCGCCCTCCACGGGCGCGAGCTCCACGGAAGCCTTGTCCGAGAGCCCGGCGATGCCCTCCGCGTAGGCCCGCAGCTCCTGGGCAGCAGGGCTCGCATCGAGGTGCAGGCGCAGCGCCACGGGGCTCGCCATGCGGGAGAGCACGGTCTCGAGCTGGGCGCGGGTGTCGTCGTCGAAGGGCGACCCGGAACCGGGCTGGGCCTGGGCGGACGCCTTGGCCTGGGACTCGGCCTTGAGCTGCGGCTGGATGCGGGTGGCAGGCTGCACGCCGGCACGTCCGGTACGCTCCTGGGCGTCCTTTATGTAGCGCTCCATCTCGGTGGCCGTGGTGGCCGCCTGGCCCACGGCCGTGGCCACCTGGCGCAGGGGCTTCACGCACACGTCGCCCGCGGCGAACACGCCCTGCGCCGTCGTGCGCTGGTGGGCGTCGGTGAGCACGTATCCTGCTGGGTCGATGTCGGCCACGCCGCGCACGAGGTCGGTCGCCGGCTCGTAGCCCGCGAACACGAACACGCCGATGCCGGCCGGGTCGGAGTACTCCTCCTCCTTGCCGGTGGCGCGGTCCCTCCAGCGGATGGAGCTCGCGAAGCCGTCGCCCGCCACGGACACGACCTCGGTGCCGTAGCGCACGTCGATCTTGGGATGGGCCTTCGTGGCTTCGGCCGTCGCCGGCGCGCAGGTGAAGTCGTCCTCGCGCACGAGCACCGTGACGTGGCGCGCGTACTTGGTGAGGAAGACCGACTCCTCCGCCGCGGCGAACCCGCCTCCCACGACGAACACCTCGCGGCCGGAGAAGAACTCGCCGTCGCAGGTCGCGCAGTAGGCCACGCCATGGCCCTTGAGCTCGGCCTCGCCCTCGAAGCCGACCATGCGCGGATGGGCGCCGGTCGCCAGGAGCACGCTCAGGGCCTCGAAGGTCCCCCGGCTCGTGACGACGCGCTTCACGTCGCCCTCGAGCCCGAGCTCGGAGACCTCGGCGAGCAGGAACTCCGCGCCGAAGCCCTCGGCCTGGCGCTGCATGGTGCGCGTGAGCTCGCGCCCGCTCGCGGTGAGGACGCCCGGGTAGTTGACGACCTCCTCGGTTATGTTGATCTGCCCGCCGAACTCGTCGCGCTCGACTACGAGCACGCGCGCCCGGGCGCGGGCAAGGTAGATGGCCGCCGTGAGGCCGGCGGGGCCGCCGCCCACGATCACGGCGTCGTAGATGGCGTCGTCGGCCTTCTGCGTCTTGTCTTCGTTCGTTGCCATTCGATCCTCCTTGCATGATACGCGGCGCCGGCGCAAGAGCGCCGGGGGCAGGACGGCCCGCATGCGACCGCCCCGCCCCCTATCCGCCTTGCCTTGCGCCTTAGGTCTGCCACGGCCCCAGCCATGCGAGGCCACGGCCAGAAGGCGCGCCGCGGGGCTCTTACAGCTGGCCGACCAGGTCCAGGCTCGGCTTGAGGGTCTCCTCGCCCGGCTCCCACTTCGCGGGGCATACCTGGTCGCCGTGCTCAGCCACGAACTTCGCGGCGCGCACGAGGCGCAGGAGCTCCTCGGCGTTGCGGCCGATACCGCCGGCGTTCACCTGGTAGACCTGGATGGTGCCCTCGGGGTCGACGATGAACGCGCCGCGCTCCGCCTGGCCGGCGCCCTCGATCAGGACGTCGAAGTCCTTGGCGAGCACCTGCGCCGGGTCGCCGAGCATCGGGTAGGCGACCTTGCCCACGCGCTCGGACTCGTCATGCCAGGCCTTGTGGACGAAGTGCGTGTCGCACGAGACGGAGTAGACCTCGCAGCCCTCGGCCTTGAACTCGTCGTAGTGGTCGGCGAGGTCCTCGAGCTCGGTGGGGCACACGAAGGTGAAGTCGGCGGGATAGAAGAAGAACAGGCCCCACTTGCCAAGCACGTCGGCCTTGGAGACGGTCTTGAAGTCGCCGTTCTGGTAGGCGTCGACGGTGAAGTCTGCAATCTGCTTTCCGATGAGGGACATAGGGCATCCTTTCGTCTTGGTCCTTGTCAGGACTGGTCCTTATTAGGAACGATTATCATTAAA
>CADBMC010000134.1 GCA_902795635.1 uncultured Coriobacteriaceae bacterium
CATCACCGCGGCCACCGAGAGCCTCATCGACTACAACCGCTGCGGTACGCCGCTCATCGAGCTCGTCACCGAGCCGGACCTGCGCACGCCCGAGGAGGCGCGCCTGTTCATGGAGCGGCTTCGCGAGACGTTCATCGCGCTCGGGATCTCGGACTGCTCGCTGGAGAGCGGCTCGATGCGCTGCGACGGCAACGTCTCGCTGCGCCGCCGTGGCGAGACCAAGCTCGGCACCAAGACCGAGATGAAGAACATCAACTCCTTCAAGAGCCTGCACGACGCGCTGGCCTACGAGATCTGCCGCCAGGCGGAGGTGCTCGAGGAGGGCGGCATCGTCTACCAGGAGACGCGCCACTGGGAGCCGAGCCGCAAGCGCACCATCGTGATGCGCGTGAAGGAGACGGCCGACGACTATCGCCTCTTCCCGGACCCGGACCTCGCGCCGTTCGACCTCACCGACGAGTTCATCGAGGGCTGCCGAGCCCGCATCCCCGAGCTGCCGGACGCCAAGCGCGCCCGCTACGTGGCCGACTTCGGCCTCAAGCCCGCCGATGCCGCCCAGCTAGCGGCGCTTCCGTCCACGGCCTCCGCCTTCGAGGAGGCGGCCTCGCTCGTGGAGCCGAAGGTCGTGGCCACGGTGGCCAACGTGATGGTGAACCTCGTGCCCGGCCATGCGGGCATCACGCCCGCGCAGGTGGCCTCGCTCTCCCGCCTGCTCGCCGCCGACGCCATAACCTCGGCGCAGGCGCGCGAGGTGCTCGACCTTGTGGACGGCACCGACGCCGACCCGGAGGCCGTGGTGGACGAGCGCGGCATGCGCCAGGTGAGCGACACGGCGGCCCTCGAGCCCGTGGTGGAAGCGGTGCTCGCGCGCTGCGAGGACCAGGTGCGCCAGTACAAGGAAGGCAACAAGAAGGTCGTGGGCTACCTCGTGGGGCAGTGCATGAGGGAGAGCAAGGGGAAGGGCAATCCGAAGCTCTTCAACCAGCTGCTGACGGCCAAGCTCGAGGCCTAGGGCCCGGGCGAAGGGGAGGGATCGCATCATGACGCTCAGCCTCAGCCATGCGCTCGACAGGGTGGCGCCCTCGGGCATCCGGCACTTCGCGCAGCTCGCGGACGAGACGCCCGGGTGCGTCTCCCTCACGATGGGCGAGCCGGGCGAGGACACGCCGGCGGCGCTGCGCCAGGCGGCCTCCGACGAGCTCGCGGCAGGCGTCACCCACTACGCTCCCACCTGCGGGTATTCGTTCCTTCGCGAGGCCATCTCGGCCTACATGCGCTCGCGCGGCGAGGACTACGCCCCCGAGCAGACGATCGTGACGAACGGCGCCACCGAGGCCGTGTTCTGCGCGCTGGCCACGGTGCTGGACGAGGGCGACGAGGTCATCATCCCGCAGCCCGCGTTCATCCTCTACGAGGAGGCCGCGCTGCTCGTGCGCGCCGAGCCCGTGCACCTGGACACCGCGCCCGACGCGTTCCAGATCCGCCGAGAGTCGCTGGAGGCGGCGTGCGGGCCGCGCACGAAGGCCATCGTCATAACCTCGCCCAACAACCCCACGGGCTGCGTGCTCGATGCGGAGAGCCTCGACGCCGTGGCCGAGGCGGCCGCTGCGCGTGACCTGTTCGTGATTTGCGACGACGTGTACGAGCAGCTCTCCTTCTCCGACGGCTTCGAGGGCTTCGCCCAGCGCCATCCCGAGCTCGCCGACCGCACGATCGTGGTGAACAGCTTCTCCAAGCCCTATGCGATGACGGGCTGGCGCCTGGGCTGGCTCGCGGCCTCGCCCGAGGTGACCGAGGCCCTGGCGCTCGTGCACCAGTACGCCGTGTGCTGCGAGGCGTCGTTCCTGCAGCGAGCCGCCGCCGAGGCGCTCTCAAGCGACGTCTCCGCCATGCGCGAGAGCTACCGCGCCCGCCGCGATCGCACCGTCCAGGCCGTGCAGGCCATGGGGCTTCCCCTGGCCATGCCCGAGGGCGCCTTCTACGCCTTCCCCTCCATCGCCGAGCTGGGCATCGGCTCCGAAGAGTTCTGCGAGCGCGCGATCCGCGAGGCGGGCGTGGCCGTGGTGCCGGGCACCTGCTTCGGCGCCGAGGGCTACGTGCGCATCTCCTACAGCGTGGCCGACGACGCGTTGGACGAGGGGCTTCGCCGCCTGGCGGGTTTCGTGGAGAGGCTTCGCGCCGAGGCATAGCCTTCCAGGCGTCACGTTGCATCGCGCCGCCGCTGGCAGCACGCGGCGGCCATGCTCCTGTCAGGGCAGGTCGACGAGCGTCTCCAGGACGTCGACCCCATCCGCCATCGCGCGCTCGTCGAGGCAGAACGTGCTCGCGTGCAGCGGCTCGTCCCGCCCGGTGCCGAGCATGAGGAAGAGGCCAGGCAGCTCCTGGCCGTACCAGGCGAAGTCGTCCGAGATGAGGAGCGGCTCGGCGAGCGGCTGGATGTCGAGCGCGTCCGACGCCTCCGAGAAGAGCGCCGCGTCGTTCACGAGCACGGGATAGCCCGTGGAGTAGCCCGTCTCGCTCGTGCAGCCGCAGCCCTTGGCGCATCCGGCGGCCACGTCGGCGATGAGGCGCTTGAGCTGGGCGCGCGTGCCCTCGTCGAACGTGCGGAGGCTGCCTTCCGCCTTGGCCTGAGCGGCTATCTGGTTGCGCACCTCTCCGCCCGAGAGCCGCCCGAACTTGAGCAGCACGCGGCGCGCCAGGTCCTCGCCCGCGGCAGGGCCGTCCGGCGTCTCGTACGTGCCGGACACGATTTCGTAGATGTGGGTGAGGAAGGCGGCGGCCGCCTCGAGCGCGTCGGCGCCCTCGGAGGCCGTGGCGATGTGGGTGGCCTTGCCGAAGAACGTCGCGTCCACCTCGTTGGACGAGGCCAGCTGGGCTCCCGCCCTGCCGGCGACGACCCCCGCGGGAAGCCCGGGCCACATGTGCAAGCCAACGATGCGGTCGGCGCCATGGGCGGCGAGGGTCCCGCTGGCCAGGATGTCGCGCGCCCCGCCGGTCGTCTCCTCGGCGGGCTCGAACACGAGCAGGACGTTGCGCCTCGCCCCTTCGGGACGTGCATCCTCGGGGCGCCGCTTCTCGCCGGGGCGCACCTCGTCTGCCCGCCGCGACAGCCGAGCCGCGAGCCCGAGCGCCATGGCCATGTGGGCGTCGTGGCCGCAGGCATGCATGCGGCCCTCGTGCCGGGAGGCCCAGGGCTCTCCCGTCTCCTCGTGCACGGGCAGCGCGTCGAGCTCCGCGCGCACGGCCACCGCGGACGAGCCGCCGCGGTCCAGGAACGCCGTGAGCGAGGAGGGCGCCGGCTCCTCGAGCTCCCATCCGCCGATCGCCTCGAGCTGCCCGCGCACGTAGGCGAGCGTCTGTGCCACCTCGAAGCCCACCTCGGGGATGCGGTGAAGGTCGCGCCGCCAGCCTACGAGCCGCTCGAGCTCTTGGGTGGTCCCTGCCTGCGCCTTCGCCATGGTGCCTCCTCCGCCTGCCGTGCCTGTCCGCCCATCCCCACGAAGATAGCGAAACGCGGGGCCGGGCCGCGGATGCGCCCGCCGCTTGTTGCCGAACCGTTTCGCGCGCCGGAGATTTTCCGGCGTCCCCTTTCCGTAGGGCGCCATCGGCGTTACAGTTCCACCAACGATAGAGGCGCGGACGAGATGGGCCGCGGGGGAGCCGGCAGGCGCAGATCCCGGGGCGAGGCGAATCCGCCGAGTCGCACGGCCGGGCGCGGGCGTGCGGCGGGCCTGCGGGGAACACCCGTAGGACTGTCCGCGGAAATCAAGCCGCGGGTGCGCTATCCCGTCCAGCCACGCCGGCCGCGAGCAGCGCACCTCAGGCGGGCACGACGGGAGAGCCTGTGGCCGAGAAGGTCCCATTCGCAACTGACGAGCAGCTCCGCGACCTGGCGGAGCGCTATGGCACGCCGTTCCATCTGTATGACGAGGCGACCATCCGCCGCAGGGCGCACGCGCTCAAGGCGGCCTTCGCCTGGTGCGGGGAGGGCGGCTTCCGCGAGCACTTCGCCGTGAAGGCCTGCCCCAACCCTGCCATCATCGGCATCCTCGCCGACGAGGGCTTCGGGGTGGACTGCGCCACCGGGGTCGAGCTCATGATTGCCGAGGGCTGCGGCCTTGCCGGCGGCGACATCATGTTCTCCTCCAACGAGACCCCCGACGCGGACTACCGCGCGGCGCACGCGCTGGGCGCCACCACCAACCTCGACGACCTCACGCAGGTCGACCACTACCTGCGCGCCTGCGGCTCGTTCGCAGGGCGCATGAGCGTGCGCCTCAACCCCGGCGGCACCATCGCCGCGGCCACGGGCATCCAGGGCGAGCCGGAGAGCTCGAAGTTCGGCATGCGCCCGGACCAGGCGAAGGAGGCGCTCCGTCGCCTGGCGGGCTCCGGCGTCCGCGAGCTCGGCGTGCACTCGTTCCTCTCGTCCAACTCGCTGGACGAGGGCTACTTCGGCAGGCTCGCGGGTCTGCTCCTGCGCTTCGCGGCGGAGGTCGAGGACGAGCTGGGCATCCGCCTCGGCTTCGTGAACCTCTCCGGCGGCGTGGGCGTGGCCTACCGGCCCGACCAGGAGCCGGTGGACATCATGCGCGTGGGCGAGGGGGTCCGCCGCGCGTTCGAGGAGGCGGGAGTGGCCACCACGGGCGCATCCGGCGTGCGCGTGGCCTGCGAGCTCGGCCGCTGGATGCTCGCCCCCGCGGGCGGGCTCGTTACGCGGGTGATAGGCACCAAGTCCACCTACCGCGAGTTCCTGGGCGTAGACGCGTGCTCGTCCGACCTCATGCGCCCCATGATCTACGACGCCTACCACCATGTGACCGTGGTGGGCAGGCGCGACGAGGCGGCCGACCATACCTACGACGTGGTGGGCGGCCTCTGCGAGGGCACCGACAAGCTCGCCCACGACCGCGCCCTTCCCGAGGCGCACGAGGGCGACCTGCTGTTCGTGCACGACACCGGCGCCCACGGGCATGCGATGGGCTACCAGTACAACGGCAAGCTGCGACACGCGGAGGTCCTGCTCCGCGAGGACGGGACCTCCGAGCTCATACGTCGGGCCGAGGCGCCGGCGGACTACTTCGCCACGCTCGGCTGCACGGAGGCGGGCAGAAGGCTTTTGGGGATGGGCGGTGCCGGCAAGCTCGTCCGGCACTGATCGAAAGGAGAGGGCAATGGGCATGGACAATCTCACGGGATCGGTGGTCGCGCTGGTCACCCCGTTCAAGGAGGACGGCTCGGTGGACTTCGAGGCGCTGGAGCGCCTGATCGACTTCCACCTGGAGAACGGCACGGACGGCATCCTCACGCTGGGCACGACCGGCGAGTCCTCCACGATGACGGATGTCGAGGACATCTCGGTGGTCAAGTTCGTGGTGGAGCACGTCGCCGGGCGCATCCCCGTCATCGGCGGGTCGGGTTCCAACGCCACCTTCGAGTCGCTGCGCAAGAGCCTCGAGCTGCAGAAGGTGGGCGTGGACGGGCTGCTGCTCATCACGCCGTACTACAACAAGAGCAACGAGGACGGCATCTACCACCACTTCACGAGCGTCATGGACGCGGTGAACGTGCCGTGCATCCTCTACCAGATCCCCGGCCGCACCGGCTGCTCGATCAACGAGCGCAACCTGGAGCGCCTCTCCCAGCACCCCAACGCATGGGGCGTGAAGGACGCCTCCGGCGACATCTCCTGGACGGCCATGGCCGCGCAGTACGTCTCCGACAGCTTCCGCCTGTGGTCCGGCAACGACGACATGACCGTGCCCATCCTCTCGCTGGGCGGCACGGGCGTCATCTCGGTGTGGGCCGACATCGCGCCTGCCACCGTGCACGAGATGGTCACGAGCTACCTCGCCGGCGACGTCGACCACGCGCGCCAGCTCCAGATTGACAACCTCGAGCTCATCCACTCGCTGTTCTGCGAGGTCAACCCGATCCCGGTGAAGGCGGCCCTCGAGGACATGGGGCTCATCGAGGCCCACTACCGCCAGCCGCTCTGGCCGATGGCTCCCGAGCATCGCGAGCGCCTGCGCGCCGCGCTCAAGGGAGCTGGTCTCATTGGCTAGGGCGCTCGTGGTGGGCGCCGGCAACATGGGCCGGCGCGTGGCCGAGGCGCTCGAGGCCGACGGAGGCTTCGAGGTCGTGGGCATGGTGGGCCGCTCCGGCGCCGAGGAGCTCGCCGCGGGCAGGCCCGAGGCCGACGTGGCCATAGACTTCTCCGCCCCCGGCATGCTGGGCTCGCTCGTGAGCTGGGCGAAGGCCACGGGCGGCGCCGTGGTCTCGGGCACCACGGGCCTCAGCGAGGCCCAGATGGCCTCGCTGGCCGAGCTGGGCGAGCAGGTGCCCGTGGTATGGAGCGCGAACTACGCCCTCGGCGTGGTCGTTCTCAAGCGCCTCGTGGCGGAGGCGGCATCGGCGCTTCCCGGCTGGGACGTCGAGGTGGTCGAGACGCATCACAGCCGCAAGGCCGACGCCCCCTCGGGAACGGCGCTCGCCCTCGTGAACGCCATCGACCCTGAGGGCGCCCGCCCGCGCGTCTATGGCCGCGAGGGCCAGGTGGGCGCGCGCACGAAGGAGGAGATAGGCATCCACTCGCTGCGCGGCGGCACGGTGGCGGGCACGCACGAGGTGCACCTCTTCGGCACGGACGAGGAGCTCTGCCTCACGCACCGCGCGGGCAGCGCGAGCATCTTCGCCACCGGCGCGGTCGTGGCGGCCAAGTGGGCGCTCTCCGCGGCGCCGGGTCTCCACGACTTCGACGAGGTACTGTTCGGAGGCGCCCGCTAGGAACGTATCCGCCAGGCGCGTGCCCGCCAGGCGCGTGCCCGCCAGGCATGAGGCACGCGCAGCAAGGGCCCGGGGCTCCGGGCAGGAAGGGACGAGGAAGCACATGGATACGCAGCAGATAATCGACCTCATCGCCAACGCGCCCAAGCAGACGCCGGTGAAGGCGTTCGTGCACGAGGCGCCGGGCGCGAGCATCGACTACGGGAGCGCTCGCGTGTTCGGCCCGGGCGACAAGGTCGTCTTCGGCGACTGGTCCGAGCTCGGCCCCATCCTCGCCGCCAATGCCGACGCGATCGAGGACGTGGTGGTCGAGTGCGACCGGCGCAACTCCGGCGTGCCCCTGCTCGACGTGCGCGACGTGGATGCCCGCATCGAGCCCGGCGCCCTCATCCGCGACCCGGTGAGCATCGGCCACAACGCCGTGATCATGATGGGCGCCGTCATCAATGTGGGCGCGCAGATCGGCGAGGGCAGCATGATAGACATGGGCGCCGTGCTGGGAGGCCGCGCCATCGTGGGCGCGCGCTGCCACATCGGCGCGAACTCCGTGCTCGCCGGCGTGATCGAGCCGGCCTCGGCCACCCCCGTCGTCATCGAGGACGACGTGCTGGTGGGCGCCGGGTGCGTGATCCTGGAGGGCGTGCGCGTTGGCGCGGGCTCGGTGGTGGCGGCAGGCGCCGTCGTGGTGGAGGACGTGCCGGCGGGCTCAGTGGTGGCCGGCTGCCCCGCGCGGGTCATAAAGCAGGCGGACGAGCGCACGCGCTCCAAGACGGGCCTGGTTGAGGCGCTGCGCAACCTCTAGCACCAGGCGCGCCCGTCGCCTGCGCGCCGCGGCACGTCCCATAGTGAGCGGCCTGCATGCCCCGCCCTCGCGCCACGCGCCGGGACGGGGCATGGCGCGTTCGGCCGCGCGGCGTCACTCGCCCAGGCCGGTGGCAGCCGAGACGATCGTGGACACGATGGAGATCACGATCGCGCCCAGCATGGCAGAGCCGAACGTGGATATGGCTATGCCCATGGAGAAGACGTTGCGAGAGAGCCAGCTCGCGAGCTCGAGCATCATCGCGTTCACCACCAGGGTGAAGAGTCCGAGCGTGAGGATGGTGGCGGGAAGCGCCAGCAGCTGCATGACGGGCTTGACGGTGGCGTTCACCAGCGCGAGCGCGAGCGCCGCGAGCAGGGTGCCCGCGATCTGGTCGCCCACGACCTCGATGCCGGGCACCATGAAGATGGCCGCGGCGCAGGCGACCGCGCACACGATCCACGAACCCAGGAACCTCACGGAGCCTCCTTGCTTCCATGCGCGGGCCCTCTGCCCGACGCTGAGCGGATTATGCCCGAGAGCCGTCTTGCGCAGGCGTCTCCTCCGCATCTCCACCATGTGTCACCCCTGCTATGTCGGAAAGGATGAGCTCCCGCTCCTTCGCGACGTCGTCGGGAAGGCCATCGAGCCACTCGCCGGGAAAGCCCGTGGCCTGCGACCACACGGCGCGGAACGACTCGTCGTCTGCAAGGGCGTCCGCGATGCGCGCGATTTGGCCCTGGTCGTAGTTGGACACGATCGCGTCGAGGCCTGAATCGGGGACGTAGCGCTCGAAGAGCGGAAGCGCGGCATCGTGCTCCTCCATCGTGAGCGGGGCCTCCCCGCAATGGACGGCACTCGCGGGGAAGACCTCCGCGAGGTAGCCGGCATCGACGAGCTGGCGCTCGATGGCCGACGATGCCACCGGCGGGACGGCGGCGATGAAGTAGCGGTCCTGGGGAGCTTCGATGGTCGTGATGTCAAGCATGGCGGTCCTCTCTTCTCGGTGCCTCGATTCTATCCAGACGGGCGGACAGCATTTGGAGCGCCGCCGTCTCGGACGGGCACGGCGCATGCCATTCCGCAGGATCGCCTTGCTACGGAAGGGCGGGGTACTGTAGTAGACTAAAGTGGCTACGCAGGAGCCCCGTCCCTGGAGGCAGCATGACCAGAAGCAAGACATCTGCCGAGAGCATCGAGGAGCTCTGCCGGGCCCTCTGCATCCTCGAGGCCCCCGAGGAGGCCCGGGCGCTCCTGCTCGACCTCTGCACGACGAAGGAGATCTGCGACCTGTCGCAGCGCCTCGAGGTGGCGCGGCTCCTTGCGGCGGGGGAATCCTACGTGGAGGTCTCGCGCCTGACGGGAGCCTCCTCCACCACGGTGAGCCGCGTCTCGAAGTGCCTCAACGGGCCCGAGGGCGGCTACCGGCTGGCACTCGGCAGGCTGGGGGACGCTCCCGTGGAGGCATCGGGCTCAGCTGGGGCATCGGGCGCCGAGGGCGCATAGCGCGTCCCCTCTGCCGTGGCCCGTGGCATCGAGGCGCGGGCCTCGACGTCGTCGGTGCCGACCCTTGAGGCCGATTCGTGTCCGACCCCGACGCTACCATGGGGAGCGTCAGAAGCTCGTCCTCGGACGCGGGGGTGCCCATGCCACTCAGGATCTTCCAGACGCGCGACGTCCGCCCTGCCTGCGGCAGGCTGCAGGGCGCATTGCGCTCGGCTTTGGCCGAAGGCGGCCGCGCCGAGGTGCTGGCCCCCACGTTCGGCCAGGCGCTCGAGGTGCAGAAGGCGCTGGCCGAGGCGGACGGGCTCTCGCTCGGCGTGGGGGTCACGACCCCGCGCGCCTGGGTGGCGGAGCGCTGGCAGGCATACGGCGACGGGACGCGCCTGGTGGCCGACGACGAGCGCCTCGCGCTCGCGGGCATCGTGCTGGAGGCGGCGCAGAAGGGCTCCGACCCGGTGCCGCCCGCCACGGCGGGCTCGGTGGACGCGCTCGCCGGCTTCGCCTCGCGCACGATGGCATGGCTTCCCCTCGCCAACGACGGCTGGGTGCGTGAGGCCGACCCGCGCATAGCCGGCCTCTCGCTGCAGGAGCGGGCGTTCGTCTCGCTTGCCGGGGCGCTCCGGCTGGAGATGCGCGCCCGCGGCCTCATGGAGCCCTGCGAGGCAGCCGCCGCGCTGCCTGCCCTGCTCGCCGAGGCGGGCGTCGAGCCCGTGCCCATCATGGCCACGGGCTTCACGGGCATGCCCTATGCGACGCGCATGCTGCTCGTGGGCCTCGCCCGCACGCGCGAGGCGGACGTCTTCGTCCCCCTGCCGGAGGGGCCGGCGGGGCGGCTCTCCGCCACGCTCGTCTCCCGGCTCGCGATGGACGCCTTCGACCAAGGCATGGACTGCGAGGTGGCAGACGCCGACGAGGGCATGCCGGCAGCGGGAGGGCCCGCCTGCGAGCCTGCGCGGCGCGTCGGCGAGCTGGACGCCCTCTGCTCGGCCCTCTTCCGCGTCGGCGAGCCCGGCATGGGGCCCGTGGTCCCCACGGGCGCCGTCCGGATGCTCGAGCCCGCGGGTCCGTTCGCCGAGGCCGAGCTCGTGGCCCAGGCCCTCTGCGAGCTTCCCGACGAGGCGCGCGAGGCGGTCGTGTGCGTTCCGGACACGGGCCGTGCCTTCGCCGAGCTCGCGCCCAAGCTGGCCGCCCGCGGCATGCTCGTGCGCGGCATGCGCAAGCGGAGCGTCCTTTCGCTGGGGACGGCGCGCTCGTTCATGGGATACGCGGGCCTCCTCGCCCGGCTGGCGGAGCTTCCGTGGCCCGAGGCCGGGGAGGACGGCGTCTGCCCTCTGGGTGACATGTCCTGGTGGCCGCCGCACGAGGCGACGGACTTCCTGCTGAGCGAGGCCTCGGGGGTGCCTCGCGAGCAGGCCTGGAAGCTGGACGCGGAGTTCCGCGGCAATCGCGTGCTCTCGCCTGCCGAGGTGCTGGCGCGGCTCTCCCGCGAGAAGGCCACGTCGCGCGGGTGCGCCCGGGCGACGGGCGCCATATTGGGCGGCCGGCTGGACACGGCGGCGTTCCAGCTCATCCGCGCCGCCAAGGACGAGGGGCGGGCCCTTCCCGCCGACGTCGAGACGGCGCTCCTCGGCATCGCGCGTGCCGCGCAGACGCTCGTGCGCCTGGGCATCCGCGCGGAGTGCGACCCTGCCGGCGAGCGTGCGCAGGGTTCCGGCCGCGTCGGCGCCGCAGCGCCGCAGCGCCGCGTGCCCCTCTCCAAGCTCGTGGGGCTCGTGCTGGACCTCCTCAGGCAGCAGACGGCAGGGGAGCGCGTGGAGCTCGGCCCCGAGGACGCCCCGCGCACGGTGCGCATCTGCGGCAGGGGCGAGGCGGCGACGCTTCCCGCCTGCTCGGCCGACGCGGTCGTGGCATGCGGCCTCACGCTCGCGGAGTCCCCGCTCACGCCCGACGAGGGCGCCGTCACGAGGCTCGAGGAGGCGCTCGGCCTCGCCTCGTCGACCGACCCGCTCGACCGCGAGCGCCAGCGGTTCGCGGCGCTCGCCGCGGTGCCGCGCTCCTCGCTCATGCTCGAGCGCATGCTGCGAGACGCGGACGCGAAGCCCTCGTACCCGGCGATGGCCCTGGCCGAGGCCCTGTCATGCTACGGCTTCGAGCCGCGCGAGGAGAGGACGCCTGCCGAGAAGGCGTATCCGGGCATGCCCGCCGCCACGCGGTCGGAGGCGCCCGTCGCCGAGAACGCCTCGGCGGCCGGCGTGGCGCAGCGCGTCATCACCAGGGTGCCGCCCGTGCCCACCGGGCTCATCTCGGACGCCTCGCGCAGGATGGTCGTCGTGCCGCGCGAAGGCGAGGAGGAGCTCGAGGGCGGCGTGCCCTCGCTCTCGGCCTCGCAGATCGAGTCGTACCTGGAATGCCCGTTCAAGTGGTTCACGCTGAGGCGGCTCGGCCTGCGCTCGGTGGACGCCGAGTTCTCGGCCATGGAGATGGGCTCGTTCGCCCACCACGTGCTCGAGGTAACCTACTCGCGCCTTCTTGAGGAGGCGGCTCGCGCGCAGGGGCTCCTGGCCCCGGACGCGCCCTTCGACCAGCTCGCCTTGCCAGCCCTCTACGTCCCGAACACCTCCCCGTCGGAGTTCGAGGCCGCCTACGCCGACGGGGACGTCTACGCGTCCGACCTGCTCGAGGAGGTGTTCGACGCGCACCGGGAGGAGCAGCTCGCGCATGCCCGGAAGCGCGCCGCGCAGTCGCTCGTCCCCCACAGCAAGAAGGAGGAGTGGGAGCTGGGCCAGCTCCGCCGCAGCCTCTGGGGCGTGCTCGACTACGACGCGAAGGTCCTCCGCGGCTTCGAACCGCGCTTCTTCGAGCTGCGCTTCGGCGGCGGGGCGAACGAGACTCATGCCACCTATGCCGGCGTGGACCTCGTGGGCTCGATCGACCGGGTGGACGTGGCGCCCGACGGCACGGCCGTGATCGTGGACTACAAGCACAAGTCGCCCTTCGGGTTCGCCGACGAGTACGACGTGTTCGGCAAGGAGGGCTGCGCGGACGCGGCCTCCTTCGAGCTGCCGCGCCGCGTGCAGTCGCTCATCTACGCCCAGGTGCTCCGCCGCCTCATGCCCGACCTGCACGTGATCGGCGCCGTGTACCTCTCCACGCGCGAGAACGCGCGGCACCAGCATGCCCTGGCAGGCGTCGTGGAGGGGGCGGCCGCCACGAAGGTGCTCTCCCCGGAGGACGCCTCCGAGCCCCGCCTGGCCCGCTTCGAGGCAGGCCATGGCAACATCGGCCTCGACGAGGTGCTCGACCTCACCGAGGAGCGCATCGCCTCCGCGCTGGGGAGGCTGCGCGAGGGCCGCATCGAGGCGGATCCGAAGGACGCGCGGGCGTGCTCCTACTGCCCCGTCCACCTCTGCGAGAGGAGGCTGTCCTAGATGGCCAACAAGCCGACGCCTGCCCAGAGGCGCGTGATAGAGACCCTCGACCGCCCGCTCTTCGTCTCCGCCGGCGCCGGGTCGGGCAAGTCCTCCACCTTGGCCGAGCGCGTGGCCTGGGCCCTCATGCCCGGCTCGGGCGAGGGCGGCCGGCCGTACCTGGACGGCATCGACCAGGTGCTCATCATCACCTTCACCCATGCCGCGGCCGACGAGATAAAGGACAAGGTCCGCGCGCGCCTGCGCTCGGCGGGCCTCGCCGAGCAGGCGCTGGCCGTGGACGGGGCCTGGATCTCCACGATCCACGGCATGTGCAGCCGCATCATCCGCCGCCATGCCCTGGAGCTCGGGGTGGACCCGCAGTTCCGCATGGGCGGGGAGACGGAGCTCGACGAGATGCGCCGGGCCGCCGAGGAGTCGGTGTCCCGCGCGATCGACGAGCAGCTGCTCTTCCCCGACCTCACGAGCGAGGTGCCCTTGCATGCCCATGGGCACGACGCCTACTCCGTCATGGACATGGCCGGCCAGCTCGTGGATGCCGCCGGCAACGCCTCCCACGGGCTCGACTCCATAGTGTTTCCCGGCGAGGACGTGAGCCCCACCCAGATGCTCGCCTCCTATCGGGAGCTCCTGGGCACCTGGCTTGCCCGCGTGGGCTCGGACAGGCGCCTCATGGCAGGCAAGAGCGCCTCGGCGGACTACGAGCGGCTCTCGGCCGATGCCGCGCGCATCGACGAGGTCCTCTGCGGCCAGCCGCTCGACGACTCCGTCATCGAGGACGTCGCCAAGGGGCTTGCCGCGCCCAAGCGGAACTACGGCGGCGACGAGGTCAAGGAACTCTCCGGCGAGGTGAGGGACGCCGCGCGGCGCCTCACGTCCTCGCTCGCCATCGAGTCGTTCGCCGAGCGCGGAGAGGACCTCATGGGGGTCGCCCGCATGGTCGAGTCTGCCTACGGGCAGCTCAAGCGCGAGGCCGGCGTCCTGGACAGCGACGACCTGCTCCGCCTTGCGCTCTCCGCCCTGCGCGACCATCCTGCCATTGCGTCGCTCTACGTCGACCGCTTCAAGCTCGTGATGGTCGACGAGTTCCAGGACACCAACGCCCAGCAGGTGGAGCTCGTGGGGCTGCTCTCGGGCAAGGACGCCTGCCACCTGGCCACCGTGGGCGACGCGCAGCAGTCCATCTACCGCTTCCGCGCAGCCGACGTCGAGGTGTTCCGCGACCGCGAGGCGGGCATGGGCGCGGAGAGCCTGCGCAAGCTGGACATGAACTTCCGCAGCCATGCGGACATACTGGCCTTCGTCTCCGCCGCGCTTGGCCACGGCGCGCTCGACGGCTTCATGCCGCTCGCCCCCTGCGAGACGCGCGCCGACTCCTACAAGGCACGCAGCATGCCGCGCTGCGCCGTCGAGCTCGTCGTGGCGCGCAAGCAGGGCAGGAAGGCGCCGTCGGCGGAGGTCCGCCGGCAGGTGCTCGCCTGGAGGCTCGCGCGGCGCCTGGCGGCGTTCCGGGACGCGGGAGAGTCGCCCGACGACATGGTGCTGCTCCTGGGCAGGATGTCCAACCTGGACGTGTACCTCTCCGCCCTCAGGGCCGAGGGGCTCGACTGCGTCGTCTCGGGCGGGTCGCTCTTCACGTCGCGCGAGGAGGTGGGCGTCATCGCCTCGCTCCTCGACTTCTTGGCCGACCCCCGCGACACCGAGAACGGGCTCTTCTCGGTGCTCACGAGCGAGATGTTCGGCATCGACGCCGACGACCTGGCCGCCCTCGCCACGAAGGTCCAGGAGGGCAACGGCGCCCTCGCGAAGCGCAGGATCGACGTGGGGCTCGCCGACTTCGGGTTCGCGCCCGGCGTGAGGCCCTCGGCCAAGCTCGAGGCCGCCCGCGACGTGCTCAGGCGCGCCGCGGAGCGCATCGGGACCTGGGAGGTGGAGGAGGTCCTGCTCGGCGTCTGCCGCGAGTCGGGCTGGATTGCCCGCCTGGAGGCGGGAGACGCCGAGGCAAGGGGGCGGCTGGCCAACGTGCTCGCCGCCATCCGCCACGTGGGCGAGCTCGCCGACGAGGGCGAGCTCGGGCTCGCGCGCACCGCGGTGGAGTTCCGCCACTGGCTCGACGTGGCCAAGGAAGGGCCCGCGTCGCTTTCCGGCGCCACGGCAGGCGCCGTGCGCGTCATGACGATCCATGCCTCCAAGGGCCTCGAGTTCCCCATCGTGGCCGTGGCCGAGTGCTGGGGAGGCGCCAAGTCTCGTGCCGCCGGCCTCACCATCGAGGACATCGGCGGGGTTGAGCACGCCGCGCTCATCCCCTGGGACGACGCCCCCAAGGCCGAGGACCTGCGCGGCGATGCCCCCGAGCTCGCCGCCGAGTGCGTCACGCGCTACGAGTGGGCGAGCTACCTCTTCAACCGCGGCTGCTCGGGCGACGAGGCGGAGGCGGCGCGGCTGCTCTACGTCGCGCTCACCCGCGCCCGGGAGGCCGTGGTGCTGGGCTGCGACCTCGTGGAGGCGAAGGAGTGGCCCGGCGGGGGCAAGCTGCAGAAGGAAGTGCTCGCCTCGCTCTTCCCGGGCGGCATGCCCGAGCCGGGGGACACGACGTTCGGCTACGACTACTCCTATCCCGTTGCGTCAGCGTCCGACGGGGCCGACGATGCCGAGCCCGCGATGCGCACGACGCACCACGAGGCGCTCGTGAGCCGCGTGACCGTGGACATGCCCGAGGTGCCGGATGCCGCGGGCACGGCCTTCGTGCTCGACACCTCCGGGCTCGCCCCGGAGCGCGACGGCGCATACGCCTGCGCCGCCGACCTCCTCGCCGCCGATGCCGAGGAGCGTGCGTCGGCAGGGGACGACGGCTCGTTCGCCCTGGTGGATGCCGCGCCCGAGGACACCCTTGCCTCCGGCGCGCGCCTCGTGCGCCCTTGGCTCCCGCGCTCCGACACGTTCAGCTACAGCTCGGCGCATGCGGCACGCATGGCCGAGGGCGTCCCCGAGATCGCTCCCGTGGGCGAGGCCGCGCCTGCTCCTGCGAGCAAGGCCATCGCACGCGTGATAGGGCTTCCCGCCGTGCCGGCGCCGGGCCCCTCCGAGAGGAGGCCAGCCGCGCGACGGGGAAGGGGCGGCTCCTGGCAGGTCCCGTTCCTCTCGGGCGAGGAGCAGGAGGACGAGCTCGAGACGGCGCCCGGCGCGGAGGATCCCGACCGCGCCACGGACCTTGGCTCCGCCTTCCACGCGCTCGCGCAGGCCATGGTGGAGACGCGCGCGGACGTCTCGCCCGAGCAGGTCGAGGCGGCGAGCCGGGCGTGGGGGCTCTCGGCCTCCCAGCGCAGGCGGCTCGACGCCGCGCTCGGGCGCTGGCGGGGCTCGGCCATCCGCGCCGAGGCGCTCTCGCATGCGCGCGTGCAGGCGGAGGTCCCCTTCTTCTGCCGCGTGGAAGGCAGCGAGCTGGGCTCGTATGCGGAGGGCTTCATCGACCTGCTCGCGACCGACCCGCCCTCCAGGCGCTGCCTCGTCGTGGACTACAAGACGGGCGACGCCGGCCTCACGGCCGACGAGCTGGTCGCGCGCCACGAGATGCAGGCGGGCTTCTATGCCGGGGTCCTCATGGGCCAGGGGATGGAGGAGGTCGAGTGCGCCTTCGTGTGCGTCGAGCTCGAGGCGGAAGGCGGCGGGCCCGTGGTCGTGCGCTACTCGTTCGACGCCGACCATCGTCCCGAGGCCGTGTAGCCGCGCTGGCCCGCGACGCGGTTGCGGGGGACGTGCGGGTTCGCGGGCATTCTCGGCGAACCTACCTGCGAATCCTTGCGAATGCGCAGGTACGGAGCGTGTAAACGCACACATGTTCGATGCTCTTCTCGTCTATAGTTGGATTCGACGCGCATCTCACCCGGCACGTGAAGGGACCTCGCATGGCCTTCGTCCATCTCCATAACCACTCGGACTTCTCGCTGCTCGACGCCGCGACCCGCATCGACGACATGGTCCAGCGCGCGGTGGAGTGCGGCATGCCCGCCATCGCCCTCACCGACCATGGCTACATGTACGGCATACCGGACTTCGACCTCGCCTGCTCCTCGTACAGCAAGAAGACGGCGATCTTCGCCCAGTGGGAGCGCGACGTCGAGGCCTTCCGCCAGGGCCAGGAGCCCCCCGAGCCCGAGGCGGACGCGGCGGGCGCGGGCTTCCGCGACAAGGCGCATGCCCAGTGGGAGCGCGACCGTGCCCGCTTCTCGCGCGCGGGGAAGGTCGAGGACGTCACGGCGCCCCTGGTCAAGCCCATCTTCGGCTGCGAGGCCTACTTCATCACCGACGAGATGATCGAGAAGGTCGCCGCCACCCAGCACCGCTTCCACCTGATCCTCCTCGCCAAGGACGAGACGGGCTACCACAACCTCATGAAGATGATGAGCGAGGCGGCCATCGACCAGTTCTACTACAAGCCGCGCACCACGCTCGACATGCTCAGGCGCTACCACGAGGGGATCGTGTGCACCTCCGCCTGCGTGCAGGGCATCGTCCAGCAGCGCCTCCTCGAGCACAACCCCGCCGAGGCGGAGATGTGGGCGCGCACCTACCAGGACATCTTCGGCGAGGACTTCTACCTGGAGGTGCAGGACCACGGCCTCTCGCTCGAGGGCGGCTTCACCGACCGTACGCTCGACGAGCAGATCGTGGCGCTCGGCCGCAAGCTGGGCATAAAGGTCGTCGCCACGAACGACTGCCACTACCTCACGCGCGACCAGGCCTCCACCCAGCTCGTGCTGGACTGCATCGGCAAGGCCGTGGACATCAACGACGAGTCGGTCTACCACATGCAGGGCGACGAGTTCTACGTGAAGGACGAGGACGAGATGCGCTCGCTCTTCTCGTGGTGCCCCGAGGCGTGCGACAACACCCTCGAGGTGGCCGCGAAGTGCGACTACCGGCTCGACTGGTCGCACATGTACCTGCCCAAGTTCCCTGACCTGGAGGAGGGCGAGACCTCCGAGGAGCGCTTCCGCAAGGAGTGCGAGAAGGGCCTCGCGCGCCGCTATGGCAAGGACTGGCGCAACGTCACCATCAACGGCATCAACGTCGAGGAGCGCTACGAGCACGAGGCCTCGATCATCATCGGGAAGGGCTTCGCGGACTACTTCCTGATCGTGCAGGAATACGTCTTGTGGGCCAAGCGCAACGGCATCGGCGTGGGACCGGGCCGCGGATCGGCGGCGGGCGCCATCGTGGCCTACGCGATGGACATCACCACCTTCGACCCGCTCGAGAACGGCCTGCTCTTCGAGAGGTTCCTCTCCCCGCAGCGCTCCGAGATGCCCGATATCGACATGGACTTCGACGACGAGCGGCGCCTGGAGGTCGTGCAGCACGTGCGCGAGCTCTACGGGTCGGACCGCGTGTGCCACGTCATCACCTACTCCACCATCAAGGCCAAGCAGGCCATAAACGACGCTGCGCGCGTGCTGGGCCAGCCCATCTACGTGGCCCAGAAGCTCTCCAAGATGGTGAGCAGCGCGCCTTCCGTCAAGCTGCGCGACGTGCTGGAGAAGTCCAAGAAGCACCCCGAGTTCTACAACCCGGACTTCGAGCAGGCCTACAACACCGACCCCACATCGCGCCGCATCATCGACACGGCGCTCTCTATCGAGGGCCTCACGCGCGGCGAGGGCGTCCACGCTTGCGCCGTCCTCATCACCCCCACGCCCGTGAACGACCACGTGCCCACCAAGCTCGACACCAAGGGCGGCGTCGAGATCACCCAGTACGAGGGCCACTCCATCGCGGACATGGGCCTGCTCAAGATGGACTTCCTGGGGCTGCGCACGCTCACCGTGATCTCCAAGGCGCGCCATAACATCCTGGCCAACACCGGCATCGACGTGGACGTGGACAAGATCCCCTTCGACGACCCGGCCATCTTCAAGCTCATGGGCGAGGGGCGCACCGCGGGCGTGTTCCAGGTGGAGTCCGGCGGCATGACGGCGACCATCAAGCAGATGAAGCCGACGGAGTACAAGCAGGTCGTCGCACTCATCGCCCTCTACCGCCCCGGCCCTCTGGGCGCCGGCATGGTGACGGACTACATCGAGCGCATGAACGGGCGCAAGGAGGTCGTCTACTACGACGATCGGCTCGCCGACATCCTCTCCGAGACCTACGGCACGATCGTCTACCAAGAGCAGGTCATGCAGATCTCCATGAAGATGTGCGGCTTCTCGGCGGGCGAGAGCGACTCGCGCATCCGCAAGCCGGTGGCCAAGAAGAAGATCAAGCTGCTCACCGACACCGTCTTCTCCTGGGAGGACGGCCGGGAGGAGACCACCTACGACCACTGGATGAACGGCGCCGTGCGCAACGGCTATAGGCGCGAGGTGGCGCAGCGCATCTGGGACGACGTCCTCGAGTTCGCCTCCTACGCCTTCAACAAGAGCCACTCGGCGGGCTATGCCATCCTCGTCATGCAGACGGCCTGGCTCAAGGCGCAC
>CADBMC010000135.1 GCA_902795635.1 uncultured Coriobacteriaceae bacterium
GGGATGCGGATGGTGCGGGCCTGGTCGGCGATGGCGCGCGTGATGGCCTGGCGGATCCACCAGGTGGCATAGGTGGAGAACTTGAAGCCGCGGGTGTAGTCGAACTTCTCGACGGCGCGGATGAGGCCGAGGTTGCCCTCCTGGATGAGGTCGAGGAAGAGCATCCCGCGACCCACATAGCGCTTCGCGATGGAGACCACGAGGCGCAGGTTCGCCGAGATGAGGTCCTGCTTGGCGTCGAGGCCCACCTGCTCGATGCGCATGAGGCGGCGCTGCTCGGCACGCGTGAGCTCGATCTCGCCGCGCTCCGCTGCCTCGAGCTGCTCGGTGGCCTCGGTGCCGGCCTGGATCTTCATGGCCAAGTTGACCTCTTCGTCTGCCGTGAGGAGGTCCACCTTGCCGATCTCCTTCAGGTACATGCGCACCGGGTCGCCGGTGAGCATGACGGTGGAGGCATCGGAGCTCGCACGGGAACGGGCGCGGGTCGAGCGTGACTTCTTCTTCGGCGCCTTCTGGCGGGTCGAAGAGCGGATTGCCTCGTTGACCTCCTTGACCTCGCTCACGTTGCGGCCGGACTCCTCGTCGTCCAGGTCGCCGAGGCCCTCCTCGTCGTCGCCCTCGGAGTCGTCGGAGTCGCCCATGCCCTCCTCGTCGCCTTCGTTGGCGGTGGCGCCCATGACCTGCATGAGCTCGGGCGAGAGCTCGGACTCGCCCGCGGCCACCACGTCCACGCCGCGGCCGCGCAGCGCGTCGTAGAGGTCGGAGAGCTCGTCGGCGTCCACGTCTATCTCGCGGATCGCGACCTGGATGTCGTCCTCGGTGACCGACCCGCTCCCCGCCGACTTCGCCACGAGCGTCTCGAGGGCGCCCTGGAGCTCGTTGGAGAGGTTGGATGCGACGCTAGGCTTCTTGGCTGCCACGAAGGTTCCTTTCTGACACGGATTACCAGCCTATCGTACCCGGTTGCCGGCTTGGCCATACATCGCAGAGAGCTTCGATTGGAGCTCGTTCGCATGGCGCTGCAGCTCCGTCGCCTGCTGGAAGAGCGATTCTGCCGTGCTCGCATCCTGGTCGGATGCGAGCCTGGAACGGATCTCGCGCACCTTGCGCCTGCATGAGTACAGCTCGACGACGTCGAGCAGGAAGGCCACGACCTCGCCCTGCGCCCCGCCGGCGCCGGGCTCGTCTCCCAGCGTGCCGCCCGCGAGGATGCGCGGGGCCTCGGGCACGATGCGCTCGGCCGCCACGACGGCGTCGGCCGGGGAGGTCCCCTCCGGGGTGGAGAGGATGGCCCAGGCGATGGCCTGGTCGCGGGCGTCCGACCAGGTGAAGCCCGCAATGCGCTCGGCATGGGGGCGGAAGGCGTCCGGCTCGCGTGCCATGCACGCCAGGAGCTCGCGCTCGACCGTGAGCTGGCCGCGCTCGTCCGCCGAGAGCATGCGCATCATCGCTGAGGGCTCCTGCGGCACCACCGACCCCGTACCGGGGAGCCCATCCGCGGCGCCCATGGGCGCCGCGCCGCCAGACGCGGGCGCGCCGGGCGCCTGGGCGGCGCCCGTTGCCTGCGCCGCAGGGCGGCCTGCCTCCTGGCGAGGCTCCGCCGCGCGGGGGGCAGGCTGTATGGGCTTGGAGCGGATCAGGCGCTTCGTCTCCTCCACGTCCGCGCCCACGGCGTCCGCCAGGCGCGTCGCGTACTCGTCCAGGAGCACGCTTCGCTTGAGGGGCGCCAGGATGCCCGCCATCTCGCCGAGAGCGGCCACGCGCCTGCCCGGCACGGAGAGGTCCATGCCTGCCAGGCGCTTCTCGAACACGAAGTCGATGAGGGGACGCGCGGCCGCGAGCTGCTCGGACATGGCCGAGGCGCCGCGCTCTGCCAGGAAGTCCGCCGGGTCCAGGTCGTCGGGAAGGATCACGCAGCGCAGGTCGGCCGTGGACTCGTCCATGAACAGCAGGGCGCGCTCGGCCGCCCGCTGGCCCGCGGCGTCGCCGTCGAACATGAATATGATGCGGTCGAGCCGGCAGCGCTCGAGAAGGCGGATGTGGTCGATGGTGAGGGCCGTGCCGAGGGTCGCCACCACGTTCGTGATGCCCGCCTCGTGCATCGATATCACGTCGGTGTAGCCCTCGCACACGATCGCCGTGGCCTTGGCGGTGATGTCGGCCTTCGCGCGGTCGAAGGCGTAGAGGTTCTTGCCCTTGTGGAACACGGAGGAGTCGCGCGAGTTCAGGTACTTGGGCTTCGCGTCGCCCATGGTGCGGGCGCCGAAGGCGATGGTGGCCCCGTGCTCGTCGTGGATCGGGAAGGTCACGCGGTCGAAGAAGACGTCCGCGAGCCTGCCCGAGCGCTCGCGCGCGAGGTCCGCCGCCTGCAGCTCGGCCGAGGTGAAGCCCTTGGAGCGCAGGTGCGAGACGAGCGCCGCATGCCCCGGCGCATACCCCAGCCCCCACCTACGGCAGACGGCCGAGCCGAAGCCGCGTCCCTTGAGGTATGCGCGCGCATGGGCGGCCGAGGCGTCCTTGCCGCGCAGGAGCATCGTGGTGTAGAAGGTCTCGGCCTCGCCGAGCTCCTCGGTGAGGCGGTTGCGCCTGGGGCCTCTGCTCCCGCGGTCGTCGGAGAGCTCGATGCCGGCGCGGTCGGCCAAATAGCGCAGCGCGCCCACGAAGTCGAGGCTCTCGCGCTCCATCACGTAGGAGAAGACGTCGCCCCCCTTGCCGCAGCCGAAGCACTTCCACAGCCCGGTGGAGGGGTTCACCTTGAACGAGGGGGTCTTCTCGTGGTGGAAGGGGCAGCATCCCCACCACTCGCCGCCACGCTGGCGGAGCTGGACGGTCTCGCTCACGAGCGCCACGAGGTCGGTGGCGGCGCGCACGCGCTCCTTGTCCTCCTCCCAGCTCACAGGCCCAGGCTCACTCCCCTCGCCCCGAGGTTCCCCTCGGTCCACGCGATGTTGCCCTCCACGGTGCGCTCGAGCTCCTCGAGGGAGTCGAACCTCCTCGACGCCCTGAGCCAACGCACGAACACGACGGACACCTCACGACCATAGAGGTCCCCCTCGTAGCCGATGAGGTTCGCCTCGAGGAAGGCGGGCCGGGCGTCGGAGAACGTCGGCGGGGCGCCCACGTTGATGGCGGACGCCCATGCCGTCCCGTCCACGACCACGTACCCCGCGTAGACGCCCTCCTTGGGCATGCAGTCCTCGATGGCGAAGGACACGTTGGCCGTGGGAAAGCCCATGCCCGTGCCCTCGCCGCGCCCACGCTCGACGGCGCCCCGCAGCACGTGGCAGCGTCCGAGCAGCTTGTTGGCCTCGCCGAGCTCGCCTGAGCGCAGGAGCCCCCGGATGCGGGTGGCCGAGATGGTGGAGCCGTCCTCGCCCACGAGGTCCTCGCCGAACACGTCGAAGCCGTGCCCGGCGCCGAGCTCGCGCATCTCGGCGACGTCGCCGCCGCGGTCCGAGCCCATGTGGAAGTCCGTCCCCACGTGTATGGAGGCGAGCCGCATGGCGGAAGGCAGCACCTCGAGGCAGAAGCCCTCGCAGGTGGTGCGGCGCAGATGCCGGTCGAACGGGAAGGCCACGACGGCGTCGAAGCCGAGCGAGGCGAGCATGCGGATGCGCTCCGCGCACGGCAGCAGGCGCGACGAGGGGGTCCCGGGGGCAATGAGGTCCATCGGGTCCGGGTCGAACGTCACGGCCACGGCGATCGCGTCGCGCGACCGCGCGTCGGCGAGCGTCTCGGCGGCGAGCGTGCGATGCCCCAGGTGCACGCCGTCGAACGCGCCGATCATGCAGGCACAGGGGCGCTCCAGGAGCTCGCGTGCGTCGCGCACGGCTCCCCCCTCGGGAAGCCACGCCACGCCCCTTCCGGCCTCCTGCCGCACGAGGGCGGGAGCCGAGGCGCCGAGCGCGGCGCGCACGACGGTGCGGGCGGCCTCCTGCGAGAGGGGAAAGCCCAGGCCGGCCTCCCCCGGCACGGCTATCTCGCCCAGCGGGACGAGCGCGGACGGGCCGAGCCCGCCTTCCAGCGTGATTTCAGCGTTGCCCATGGCAGCATGCCCCTTCGATACCATCCGGATAGTTCTGCGAGCACACGAGGCGGCCTCCGCGCCGGCGCCACACGCCGCGCAGACGCCCCTCCGAGACGAGCGAGCAC
>CADBMC010000136.1 GCA_902795635.1 uncultured Coriobacteriaceae bacterium
GCTCGGACCTGCAGAAGGCCACGCAGCTCCTGCGGCAGGGGCTCTGCTCCTTCGGCCTCGACCGGAAGTACGGGATGGCGGTCCAGGACGGCGACGCCTCCCTGCGCGCGAACGACGCGGTCTCCGCGTACCTGGAGGCCGCCCTCAAGGACGCGATCCAGGCGGTGGAGGAGCACCGCGACGCCATCGACGAGCTCGTCGGCGTCCTCATGGATACGAGGTACGCGAGCAGGGAGACGATAGGGGAGGTCTTCTCAAGGCACGGCATCGCGTTCACGCCGTGGGGAAGCAGGCAGTGAGCGCCGTCCCGCGTCCGGGGCGCGGGTTCGCATAAGGTAATCCCATTCGAGCGATCGAGAGTTGGAGTGCAGATGGCTAAATCGGTAAAGGCATACATCGTGGACAACACCGAGGGCGACTACCCCGTCGGCATCGCGTGCACGGGAACCTACGTCGACGAGGACGAGAGGATCCGGGAGCTCAGGAAGACGGGAGGCTTCCACTACAAGGGATTCCCCGACCAACAGACGGCGGACCTCGTCCTCGCCCACATCACCCGCCCGCCCTTCGAGGAGGGGCCGGTCGCCTTCGTCGACGGCAGCTGGACCGAGAAGCACCCGAACTTCGTCGGCGGCGGCGTCGCGTTCTACGAGAACGTGAAGGCGAGCCAGCTCATGGGCAAGGACCGCTCGCTTGACCCGCAGCTGACGGCGGAGGCATCGCTCAGCTACTCGGGCGAGGAGTTCAAGGACGAGCACCAGGTCCTCGGCGAGTGCACGGCGGCGATGCGCGCAATCAAGATGGCCACGGACCTTGGGCTGGACAGGCTGCTCATCGTGTTCGACTACTTCGGGGTCATGGCCGTGCCGGAGTACATGGTCACGGCCAAGAGCCCTGCCCAGAAGAGGTACTTCGACTTCGTCAACCGGTTCGACAGGGGGATCAACCGCATCGGCGGCCTCTCGGACGGGGACTGCACGGGCGACGCCAAGCTCGACCTGCGCTTCCTCCACGTCCACTCGCATCCCGGCAGCACGGAGAAGCCCTTCGACGAGATGACCTTCCTCGAGTACGGGAACTACCGCGCCGACGAGCTCGCGAAGGACGCGAGGGACTTCGCCATCGAGTACTCCGAGGGTGCCTGATCCGACGGGCGCCCTGCGCGCCGTCTCCCTCGGCGGCGAGTCGGGATTTTCGGGAGATGGGGGCATGCCCTGTCGCCTCCGTGCCTCACGTGGCAGAATCGTGTGGTTAGCCGCAGGAGCAAGGGAAGGTCGTACGTGGTGAGCCACACACCGAGGCACATGCGAAGGGACGGGCAAGTCGCATCCGACGAGCGGGACGTGGCGTCCTCCGAGCTGGATTCCGCGCAGCACGCAGACGGCGCCGCCGAGGCTTCCTCCGAGCCCGCGGGCAGCGCCGCGCAGGTGGGACGCTCCGCCGCGATGATGAGCGGGCTCGTCATCGTGAGCCGCCTCACGGGCTTCCTGCGCACCTGGGCCCAGGCCTACGCGCTGGGCGTCACCGTGATCGCCAGCTGCTACTCGGTGGCCAACAACCTCCCCAACCAGCTCTACGAGATCGTCGTCGGCGGCATGCTGGTCACGGCGTTCCTGCCGGTGTACCTCTCCGAGAAGGGCAGACGCGGGCAGAAGGGGGCCTCGCGCTACACCTCCAACCTGGTCTCGCTCGTCACCATCCTCATGGGCGCGCTCACGGTGGTGTGCATCGTCTTCGCCGTGCAGGTGGTGTGGACCCAGTCGTTCTCGGCCTCCGACGAGTTCGACTCGGGCTTGGCCGTGTGGTTCTTCCGCTTCTTCGCCATCGAGATCCTGCTCTACTCGCTCTCGTCGGTGTTCTCGGGCGTGCTCAATGCGGAGCGCGACTACTTCTGGAGCACGGCCGCGCCCATCTTCAACAACTTCGTGACAACGGCGTCGTTTCTCGCCTATGCGTGGCTCCAGGGCTCCAACCCCCAGCTCGCGCTGCTGATCCTGGCGCTCGGCAACCCCATCGGCGTGGCCGTGCAGGTGGTCATGCAGATGCCCTCGCTGAGGAGGCACGGCGTGAGGCTGCGCTGGCAGCCGGACGTGCACGACCCGGCCATCAAGGAGACGCTCTCCATAGGCATCCCGTCGCTCGTCGTGATGCTCTGCTCGTTCGAGACGACCTCCGTCATGACGAGCTCGGCGCTCTCCGTGAACGCGGCCGGCGCCTCGGTCATCTACTACGCGCGCCTCTGGTTCACGCTTCCCTACGCCATCTTCGCCGTGCCCATCACGACGGCCATGTTCACCGAGCTCAGCCACTTCGTTGCCGACGGCGACATGGGCTCCTACAAGCGCGGCGTCTCCTCGGGCACCTCCAAGATCGTGTTCCTGATGGTGCCCATGGCGATGCTGCTCATCGTGTTCTCCGAGCCGCTCGTCACCATCATGGCGGCGGGGGAGTTCTCGGCGGCAGACATCGCCGTCACCTCCGGCTACCTGCGTGCGCTTGCCGTCTCGTTGCCCTTCTACGGGGTGTGCATGTACCTGCAGAAGGTGTGCTCGTCGCTCAGGCGCATGCAGCTCTATACCTGGGCAAACCTCGCCGCCGCGGCGGTGCAGACGGCAATCTGCCTGTTCGTGACGCCCGTGTTCGGCCTCGACGTGGTGGCCTACTCCTCGTGCGCCTTCATGGCGGCCGTGGACGTGGTGACCTTCGCGTTCCTGCGCCACGAGCTGAAGGGCATCGGGCTGCGCCAGATCCTGGGGTCCACGCTGCGAGCGCTTCTGGTGGGGGCCATCGGCGCGGCCGTGGGCGCAGGGTGCGGCTATGTTCTTCTGGGCGCGCTCGGCTTCGACGCGACGGGCTCGATGGGCCGCTCGTTCATACAGGTGGTCGCGGGCGGCGTGCCGGCGCTCGTCGCCTGCTACGGCGGGGCGGCGCTGCTCAAGATGCCCGAGATGGACGTGGTGGGGCAGCTTCTCGCCCGCCTGCGCCGCCGTCGGGGCTAGCCAGGGGCGGGCGCCCGCCGCAAGGGCGTGCCTGCCGCGTTCGGCAGGCTGCGAGACGAATGGGATGCGATGCGGCCCTCGGCCGCGACGAGAGGGGCAAGGATGGCTTGCGAGAAGGTCCGGATCGGCAGCGAGGCGGAGGCGCGGCTGCACCTGCAGCCCGTCGTGCTCGGCGCGGACATCTTCGGCTACACGCTCGTGCGCGAGTTCAATCGCGTGTACGGGCTGCGTTCTATCGTGCTGGCCACGGCCGACGTGAAGTTCACCTCCTCGTCGCGGTTCTGCGACTACCGCATCGTGGAGGGCATCGACCAGGAGGACGTGCTCGTCGACTATCTGCTCGAGCTCGGCGAGGAGCTCGCGCGCACGGGGAGGCTCGGCATCGTGATCGGAGCGGGCGACTGGTACGCCCGCATCCTCTCGCAGCACAAGCCCGAGCTCGAGCGCTGGCTGTGCGTTCCCTACATCGACTTCGGCCTGCTCGACCTCATCACCCAGAAGGAGGCCTTCTACCAGGCGTGCGAGGAGCTGGGCATGGACTATCCGGCCACCTGGTACCTGCCGTGCGACGAGCCCGACCCCTCCTTCGACCCGCATGCCTTCCCCTACCCGCTCATCGCCAAGCCCTCCAACTCCGCCAAGTGGCACTACGCCGAGTTCGAGGGCAAGAAGAAGGTGTTCGAGGTGGAGGGCCCCGACGAGCTCGCGCGCATCTACGAGGGCGCCTGCGGCTCGTGCTACGACGCAAAGCTCGTGATTCAGGACTTCATCCCCGGCGCCGACGCCGGGCTGCACTCCGTGACCACCTACTCCGACGCCGAGGGCAACCTCGTCATGAGCTGCATGGGGCAGGTCGTCCTGCAGGACCACGCGCCCTCCGCCATCGGCAACCCGGTGCTCATCTGCGACAAGCGCGTCGAGCCCGTGCTCGAGCAGGCCGCTCGCTTCCTCAAGCGCTTCGGCTACCGCGGGTTTGCGAACTTCGACGTGAAGTACGACCCGCGCGACGGCTCGTATCGTTTCTTCGAGGTGAACACGCGCGCCGGCCGCAACACCTTCTACGTGACGCTTGCAGGGGTGGACTTCGTGCGCCTCTACGTGAGGGACTTCGCCATCGGCGAGACGCTCGAGCGCCACGACGCCACCAAGCCCTTCTGCTACTCGGTGGTGCCCCGCAAGGTGGTGGAGCGCACGGTGGACGACCCCGAGCTTCGCGAGCGCGTGCTGGGCATGTACGACTCCGGCCTCGCGCAGAGCCCGCTTTCCTACCAGCCCGACACGCTCGCCCACAGGCTCTGGAGCGAGGTGAACCTCCGTCACCAGGTGCAGAAGTTCAAGAAGTACGTATGGGACACCGGAGGCAGGCAGGCCGCCAGCGACTAGGCGGGTCGGAAGCGGATTTCGATTCGTTGCTTTAGTGTTTCGACTTCCTCGCCATCGTGCGTCTGTGAAGGAATTGTGGCCATAGTAGCCTCAATCCGACCGCATAGGGGAGCGGATTTCACAGCGAGCTACGAGGAGGACGGAATGGCTTCGATGCTGAACGGCAACATGTCGAGAAGGTACTTCGTGAAGGTTCTTGGTGCTGCCGGGGCCATTGGGGCGACGGGCGCGCTCGCCGCGTGCGGCTCCTCCTCGAGCAGCTCCTCGAGCACGGGCTCCGATTCGGGCTCCGGCGCCGCCAAGTTCAAGCTCGGTCATATCGGGCCCCTCACGGGGGCGGCGGCCATCTACGGCAACGCCACCCAGAACGGCGCGCAGATCGCCGTCGACGAGATCAACGCCGAGGGCGGCGACATCCAGTTCGACCTGATCTCCGAGGACGACGAGCACGACCCCGAGAAGTCCGTCAACGCCTACCACAACCTGATGGACCAGGGCATGCAGATCCTCGTGGGCACCACGACGACCACCCCGTGCGTCGCCGTCTCCACCGAGACGAACAACGACCGCGTCTTCGAGCTCACCCCGTCGGCCTCCTCGGTCAACGTCATCGGCGGCGAGGACATCGGCGCCGACAACCCGCGCAAGGACAACGTCTTCCAGATGTGCTTCACCGACCCGAACCAGGGCACCGCTTCGGCCAAGTACATCTCCGAGCAGCAGCTCGGCTCGAAGATCGCCATCATCTACAACAACGCCGACGCCTACTCCACCGGCATCTACAACAAGTTCACCGATGAGGCCAAGGACCTTGGCCTCGAGATCGTCTCCACCTCCACCTTCACCGACGACTCCGCCACGGACTTCTCCGTCCAGGTGGGCGACGCCAAGAGCTCCGGCGCCGACCTCGTCTTCCTGCCGATCTACTACCAGCCGGCGTCCCTGATCCTCACCGAGGCCAACAAGCAGGGCTTCGCGCCGAAGTTCTTCGGCGTCGACGGCATGGACGGCATCCTCACCGTCGAGGGCTTCGACACGTCGCTCGCCGAGGGCGTCATGCTGCTGACCCCGTTCAACGCGGACGCCGACGACGACCTCACCAAGAGCTTCGTCTCTAAGTACAAGGACCAGTACGGCGACACCCCGAACCAGTTCGCGGCCGACGCCTACGACTGCGTCTACGTCATCAAGGAGCTCATCGAGAACTCCGGCGTCACCGCCGACCAGGCTGCCGCGGACATGTGCGATGCCCTGATCGCCGCTATCACCGACTCCGGCTACTCGCACGATGGCCTGACCGGCGAGGGCATGACCTGGAAGGACACTGGCGAGGTCAGCAAGGACCCGAAGGGCATGATTATCGAGAACGGCGCCTACGTGGGCATGTAGCCCCGCGTATAGGCGTCGGCTTAATGGCGGAGGCCCCTTTCGGGGCCTCCGCCAGCTACATGGGGGCACGTTGTTTCGTCCCGGTTGCGCCGAGGTAATGAGTGCGCATCCGACAGCAGGAGACGCCGGCTGCGGCGTCCGACACAAGAGAGGAGGAGTGAGATGGGCTTCGTTTCCAACCTCGTGAACGGCATCAGCCTGGGAGCCGTCTACGCGATCATCGCGCTCGGCTACACGATGGTCTACGGCATCGCGAAGATGCTCAACTTCGCGCATGGCGACATCATCATGGTCGGCGGCTATCTGTGCTTCTGCAGCATCTCGTATCTGGGTCTCAACCCGTTCGTGAGCGTGCTCGTCTCCATCGTCGGGTGCACCGTGCTCGGCATCGTCATCGAGAGGCTGGCATACAAGCCGCTTCGTGAGGCCCCGTCGCTCGACGTGCTCATCACGGCCATCGGCGTCTCCTATCTGCTCCAGAACACCGCGCTGCTCATCTGGGGGAGCAACCCCAAGTCGTTCCCCAACCTCTTCAAGTCGTTGGGCAACATCCGTCTGTTCGACGGGCAGCTCGTCATCTCCTCGACGGCCATCGTGACCATCGCCACGAACATCGTGATCATGCTCGCGCTCACGTGGTTCACGTCGAAGACGAGGATGGGCAAGGCCATGCGCGCCTGCTCAGAGGACAAGGGCGCGGCGCAGCTCATGGGCATCAACGTGAACTCCACGATCTCGCTCACCTTCGCCATCGGCTCGGGGCTCGCGGCCGTGGCAGGCGTGCTCCTGTGCTCCGCCTACCCAACGCTCATGCCCACCACCGGCTCGATGCCCGGCATCAAGGCCTTCGTCGCCGCCGTCCTGGGCGGCATCGGCTCGATCCCGGGCGCCATGGTCGGCGGCATCCTGCTGGGAGTGGCCGAGATCTTCGCGAAGGCCTACATCGGCACGCAGTTCTCCGATGCCATCGTGTTCGCCCTGCTCATCGTCGTGCTGCTGATCAAGCCCACGGGCATCCTGGGCAAGCCGATCAGCGAGAAGGTCTAGGTGGTGACGATGGCAGGAAGGTCTCGCGGCCTGAGCCGCACCACGGTCTCCAACCTCGTCACCTATGCGCTGGTGGTCATCGCATTCGTCGTCGTGCAGGCGATGGTGTCCAACCGCATGCTCACCTACTCGCTGCAGGGCCAGCTCGTCCCGATCTGCGCCTACATCGTCATGGCCGTCTCGCTCAACCTCGTCGTCGGCCTGTCCGGCGAGCTCTCGCTCGGCCACGCCGGCTTCATGAGCGTCGGCGCCTTCACGGGCATCGTCGTGGCTGCGTCGCTCGCGGACGCGATTCCGAACCCGGTGCTGCGCCTCATCGTCGCCATGCTCTTCGGCGGCGGCTTCGCGGCCATCGCCGGCTTCCTCATCGGCATCCCGGTCATGCGCCTGCACGGCGACTACCTCGCCATCGTGACCCTGGCCTTCGGCGAGATCATCAAGAACCTGCTCAACAACCTCTACGTGGGCATCGACGACGCCGGCGTGCACTTCTCGTTCTCGAGCGCTGAGGCGCTCGGCATGGCGCAGGGCGGCAAGGTCGTCATCAACGGCCCGCAGGGCGCCGTGGGCATCACGAAGCTCTCGACGTTCGTCATAGGCTTCGTGCTCGTGCTGCTCGCCGTGTTCGTGGTGCTCAACCTCAAGGGCTCGCGCTCCGGCCGCGCGATCATGGCCGTCCGCGACAACCGCATCGCGGCCGAGAGCGTGGGCATCAACACCACCAAGTACCGCCTCATGGCCTTCGTGCTCTCCGCGGCCCTGGCGGGCATGGCGGGCGTGCTCTACGGCATGAACTACTCCTCGATCGTCCCGAAGAAGTTCGACTTCAACACCTCGATCCTCATCCTGGTGTTCGTCGTGCTGGGCGGCATGGGCTCCATCCGCGGCTCCATCATCTCGGCCACGGTGCTCACGATCCTGCCCGAGGCGCTGCGCGCGGTGAACGACTACCGCATGCTGCTCTACGCCATCGTGCTGATCCTCGTGATGCTCGTCACGAACAACCCCACGCTCAAGCAGCTCTGGCGCAGGATAAAGGGCTCGTTCAGGCGAACGCCCAAAGAGCCTGCGGTGGCTTCGGAGGGGGGCGACGTCGATGCCTAGGATTCCCTTCATCGGCAGGAAGATCGAGGACACCAAGATGGTGGAGTACCCCTCCGACGCCATCATCCCCGAGCGCGACCTGGGCAAGGTGCCGGTGCTCGAGTGCCGCCACCTCGGCATCGACTTCGGTGGCCTGCATGCCGTGAGCGAGTTCAACCTCACCATCGGCCAGACCGAGATCGCGGGCCTCATCGGCCCGAACGGCGCCGGCAAGACGACTGTCTTCAACCTGCTCACCAAGGTCTACCAGCCCACCTACGGCACGATCCTGCTCGCCGGCAAGGACACCGCCGGCATGACGACCGACCAGGTGAACAAGGCCGGCATCGCCCGCACCTTCCAGAACATTCGCCTCTTCGACACGCTCACCGTCGAGGAGAACGTGATGATCGGCCTGCACAACGAGATCGGCTGCGGCATGTGGAGCAGCATCTTCCGCCTGCCCACCCACTTCTCCGCGGAGCGCCGCTTCCACGAGCGCGCCATGGAGCTGCTCGACTTCTTCGACCTCGAGGCATTCGCCTCGGCGCCCGCCGGCAGCCTTCCCTACGGCGCACAGAGGCGCCTGGAGATCGTGCGCGCGCTGGCCACCAACCCGAAGCTGCTGCTGCTGGACGAGCCTGCCGCCGGCATGAACCCCGCCGAGACCGCCGAGCTCACCGCCAACATCCGCAAGATCCGTGACGAGTTCAACATCGCGATCCTTCTGATCGAGCACGACATGAGCCTCGTCATGGAGATCTGCGAGGGCATCGCCGTGCTCAACTACGGGACCATCATCGCCAAGGGCACGCCCGAGGAGATCCAGAACAACCCTGACGTCATCGAGGCCTACCTCGGCAAGTCGCAGGGCAAAGACGAGGGCCCCGCCTCTCCCGAGGCGGACGACCACGGCCCCGAGGCAGCCCCTGCCGCTGCGGCCCCGAAGGAGGCGTGACGTCCATGAGCATGCTCGAAGTCTCCGACCTCAACGTGTACTACGGCTCCATCCATGCCCTGAAGGGAATCTCCTTCAACGTCGAGCAGGGCGAGATCGTGACCCTGATCGGCGCGAACGGCGCTGGCAAGTCCACGACGCTCAACACCATCTCCGGGCTGCTCAAGCCCTCGAGCGGCAAGATCCGCTTCGAGGGCGAGAGCCTGGTGGGCGTTCCCGCCCACAAGACCGTGGGCAAGGGCATCGCCCTGTGCCCCGAGGGCAGGCGCGTCTTCCTGCAGATGAGCGTCGAGGAGAACCTCGACATGGGCGCCTACACGCGCCCCGACGACGAGGCGGCCGAGACCAAGGAGCTCGTCTTCAAGAGCTTCCCCCGCCTGCTCGAGCGCCGTCGCCAGTCGGCAGGCACGCTCTCCGGCGGCGAGCAGCAGATGCTCGCCATGGGACGCGCCCTCATGAGCAAGCCGCGCCTCCTCATGCTCGACGAGCCCTCGATGGGCCTCGCGCCGATCCTGGTGGAGGAGATCTTCTCGATCATCGAGCAGCTGCACGACGAGGGCACGACGATCCTGCTCGTCGAGCAGAACGCCCAGATGGCGCTGCAGATCGCGAACCGCGCCTACGTGCTCGAGACGGGCAACATCTCCATGGAGGGCCCCGCCGAGGAGCTCGCGCACGACCCGCGCGTCCAGAAGGCCTACCTGGGCGGCTAGGGCGGCTGCGCTGCCCGCGCGGCCACACGGGATCCGCATCATCGGCGAGGGGCCTCGGCCGCATGGCAGGGGCCCCTCGCCTTCATGTGGGTTCGGCAGGCTCGGGCCCTGTGGGTTGCGCTCATGCTTTAGTCTGCTAAAGTATCCAACGACACATTCGCTTTAGCGCGCTAAAGCATCGCTGCTTTCGCGCGGGAATCCGCAGCAGGGCGCATCCGCCCTCTGCGCCGAAGGAGGAAGCGTGATTCTCGGCACGCCACGAGGCTTCAGGGACATCCTGCCCACGGAGGCGCTCGCCCGCGAGCGCATCTCCGACGTGGTCCGCGGCATCTTCGCGGACGCGGGCTACGTCCCGGTGGAGACCCCGCTTCTCGAGGACAGGTCCGTGCTCGAGCGCGGCGGCAGGCTCAAGGGCTCGCCGTTCCGCCTCTTCGACTCCGACGGGCACCTGCTCGTGCTCCGCCCCGACCTCACGCTCCCCGTGGCGCGCATGGCCGCGGGGCGCATGGGAGGCACGGGCCTTCCGCTGAGGCTTCGCTACTGCGCCCCGGTGGTTCGCGAGCGGCAGTCGCTGCGCGGGCAGCCGCGCCAGTTCACCCAGCTCGGCATCGAGCTCATCGGCGAGCGGGGCGAGGACGCCGAGCTCGAGGTGCTCACGCTCCTGGCCAAGGCGCTCGACGAGCTCGGCGTGGACGCATGGCGCATCGTGTGCGGGTCCGTCTCGCCTCTCACGTCGCTTCTCGACGCCTGCTCGCCGAGCGAGGAGTTCAGCGCCCAGGCGCTCGCCCTCGTGCATGGCTCCGACCTCGTGGGGCTCGACGAGCTCGTGGCCGGCTCCGGGCTCGTAGGCCCTGCCGCCAAGGCGCTCTCGCGCATTCCGCGCATCCACGGCGACGCGTCGGCGCTCGACGAGGTGGACCAGCTGCTCGAGGCGGCGGGCGTCGCCGCCGAGAGGCGCGGCACCGAGGAGCTCCGCAGCCTGGTGGCGGCCCTTCCGGCAGAGGTCGTGGGCGAGCACCTGTCCTTCGACTTCTCGATCATCAACTCCTTCGACTACTACACCGGCATCGTGTTCAAGGCCTATGCCGATGGCATCGCCGCGAGCCTCGCCTCCGGCGGCCGCTACGACAAGGTCCTCGCCAACCTGGGCATGGCCGGCGTCTCCGCGTGCGGCTTCGCGCTCTCGCTCGAGCGCCTGCAGGAGGTCCTCGGCGAGCAGGGTGAGTCCGGCGTGGTGAGCGCTGGCGTTCGCGTGGGCGAGCGCCCGCTGCGCATCGCGGTGCCCAAGGGCTCGCTCAAGGAGGACACGGTGCGCGTGCTCGAGGAGGCGGGCCTGCCGGTTGGCGAGCTCCGCGAGCCCGGGCGTCGCCTCATCATCCCGGCGGGCGACGTGGAGTACGTGATCGTGCGCGCCCAGGACGCGCCGGACTTCGTGGCCTACGGCGGCGCCGACTGCGGCTTCTGCGGCTCCGACTCGCTCATCGAGGCCGACCGCGAGCTCCTCACGCTCGTGGACTGCCGCTACGGGGCCTGCCGCTTCATCGTGGCCGAGCCCCGCAGCCGTGCGGGCAAGGCCGAGGAGGCCTACGCGTGGCGCGGCACCATGCGCGTGGCCACGAAGTACCCGCGCATCACGCAGGCCTACTACGACCGCATCGGGCAGCAGGTGGACATCCTCTCGCTGCACGGCAACATCGAGCTCGGGCCCATCGTGGGGATGGCCGACCGCATCGTGGACATCACCGCGACCGGCACCACGCTGCGCGAGAACGACCTGGTGATCGTCGACGAGGTCATGAGCTGCACGGCGAGGTTCTTCGCCAACCCGTCGGCCTATCGCTGCGACGCGCGCGTGCGCGCCCTGGCGGACAGGCTGGCCGAGGTCGTGGCGGCAGACGAGGCCAAGGGGGACGCCGAATGAGGAAGATAGTGCTCGGGCGCGGCGAGCGCCTGGACGAGGGGATGCTCGGCCGCGAGGCGGCGTCGCTTCCGGCCGAGGTGGTGGAGGCCGCCGAGACCATCGTGGCCGACGTGCGCGCGAGGGGGGACGCCGCGGTGCGCGAGCTTACCGAGCGCTTCGACGGCTCCTGCCCCGACGACCTGCGCGTGCCTGACGAGGAGTTCGCGCACGCCCGCGCAGAGGTGGGCCCGGCGTTCCTCGCCTCGCTCGAGAAGGCGGCGGCGCAGATCCGCGCCTTCCACGAGCACGAGCTGCTCGAGGGCTTCACGTGCGAGCGCCCGGACGGGACGCGCCTCGGCGTGCGCGTCACGCCTCTGGCCTCCGCGGGCATCTACGTGCCCGGCGGCAGGGCGAACTACCCCTCCACCGTGCTCATGAACGCCATCCCCGCAAAGGTGGCGGGCGTGGGGCACGTCGCCATGTGCACGCCCGCGGGCAAGGACGGCAGGGTGAACCCCTACACGCTCGTGGCCGCGCAGGTGGCGGGCGTGGACGAGGTCTTCTCGGTGGGCGGCGCCCAGGCCATCGCGGCGCTCGCCTACGGCACGGAGACCATCCCGAAGGTGGACAAGGTCACCGGTCCCGGCAACGCCTACGTGGCCGCGGCCAAGCGCTGCGTCGCCGGCGTGGTGGGCATCGACATGATCGCGGGTCCCTCCGAGGTGTGCGTGCTGGCCGATGCCACGGCCGACCCGGTGGTGGTCGCGGCCGACCTCATGGCGCAGGCCGAGCACGACCCCATGGCCTCCTGCTACCTCGTCACCTGCGACGCCGGCCTCCCCGAGCGCGTGAGGGAGGCGGCGGAGCTGCTCGTGGGGCAGAGCCCCCGTGCGGAGGTGACCCGCGCGAGCCTCGAGGGGCGCGGCGCGCTGGTCGTGTGCCAGGACGTGGAGGACGCGGCCGAGGCGGTGAACGTCATCGCCCCGGAGCATCTCGAGCTGCATTGCGAGGGCGCCAGGGACGTTCTCGGCCTCATCCGCAACGCGGGGGCCATCTTCGTGGGCCCCTGGAGCTCGGAGCCTCTGGGCGATTACGTGGCCGGCCCCAACCACACCCTGCCCACGGGCGGCACGGCGCGCTTCTCCAGCCCCTTGGGGGTCTACGACTTCCAGAAGCGCTCGAGCGTGATCGAGTACAGCCCGGCGGGGCTTGTGGCCGACGGCCCCGACGTGCAGGTGCTGGCCGAGGCCGAGGGCCTGTGGGCCCATGCGCTCTCCGTGGGGATGCGCCTTAGGCTTGCCGCGTCGGGCGCCAAGGGGTATGAGGACATCGAGGCGGCCTGCGCCAACGCATGGCCCCTCGCCTGGCCCGATGCGGCTGTCCCCGATGGGTCCCCGGCGCCCGGCGCCGGGCGGAAGGAGGAGTGATGCCCCAGCTGTCACGGCGCGTGCAGGGGCTGGTCCAGCCCCACGTTCGCGATGCGGTGCCCTACGATCCCGACTTCACCCCCTGCGAGGTGAACCTCTCGGCCAACGAGAACTCCTACGGCATGCCCGCCGGCGTGCGGGCAGCCGTGGACAAGGCCATCGCAAAGACGCCCACGAACCGCTA
>CADBMC010000137.1 GCA_902795635.1 uncultured Coriobacteriaceae bacterium
ATCATGCCCGCGATGCCGCCCAGGCGCGCCCCTACCGTTATGGCCACGAGCGCGAGGATGGGGTGCACCTGCACGGCGGACTGCATGACGACAGGGCCGATCAGGTTGTCGGTGACGTTCATGGCGACGACCGCCACGATGAGCGTCCAGATGGCAACGGCGGGGCTCGCGAAGAGCCCGAGCAGCACGGCAAGGGCGGCCGCCACCCACGGGCCCACCACCGGGATGACGTGCAGCACGCCCATGGTGATGCCCATGAGGCCCGCGTAGGGGTGCCCCACCAGGAGGTAGCCGAGCCAGCTCAGGACGCCGGCGATGATGGCGGTGTAGAGCGTCGAGCGCATGTAGCCGCTCATGGACCTGCTCAGGACGGCGAACAGCAGCGTTATGTCGCGTTCGCGGTCCGGCCCGGCGATGATGGAGAGCTCGCGGAAGATCACGGGGTAGTCGCGTGCGAGCCAGAAGGCCAGCACCAGCCCCAGGAAGAACGTGAACAGGTTGGAGATGGTGCCCGAGATGAGCGGGATGAGGCCCTGCGAGAGCTTGGTGATGGCCTGGTTGGCGAGCTTGTTGAGCGACGAAGACGCCGTGGAGACGATGCCGGAGACCGTGAGCAGCGCATCCGAGCTGCTGCCGTCCTGCGAGCTGCCGAGCGAGGAGATGAGGCCGTCGATGACGCTTCTCGCCTGCGCGATGAAGTAGGGCGTGCGGCGCAGGAGCTCGAGCGTCTCGTTTATGACGGACGGGACGAACATCCAGAGCACGATTGTGAGGATGGCGACGACCATGACGAGCGCGAGGAAGGCCGCGAGGCTCCTGGGGAGCCCGTGGTCCTCCAGCCAGTTCGTGATGGGGCTGCACATGAACCCCACGACGATGCCCACGAGCAGAAGCTCGATGGCGGGCACGATAAGGCCGAGACCCCTCACGGCGAGCACGAACACCACCACGCACCCCACGATGGCCCATGCCCTGTAGGCGACGTTCTTCGCCTCGTAGTAGGAGCTGGGGCGCTTGGTGTAGAGGGAATCCTCGGGCTTGGGAGCCATGCTCGGAACCTTTCCTCCCTAGGCCTCGTAGACGCCGTCGAGGTCGATCTTCTCGCGCACCTTCTTGAGCGTCCGGCGCAGGAGGCGCGACACCTGGACCTGGCTTATGCCCAGGCGCTCGGCAATCTCCACCTGCGTGAGCCCCTCCACGAAGCGCATCTTGATGATTTCGCGCTCGCGCGGCGAGAAGTCCTTGATCGTGTCCTCGATGACCATGCGGTCGTCGGCGACGCCGAGCTGCTGGTCCTCGGTGGCGTAGCGGTCTATGACGGATGGCGCGTCGTCATCGTCGGACGTGGGGGTCTCCAACGGCACCGGGCTGTAGGCGCTCGAGGACTCCATGGCCTCCAACACCTCGTCGACGCTCGTGCCCAGGTACTCGGCGACCTCCTCGGTCGTGGGCGAGCGCTGGAGCTCCTTGGTGAGCTCGTCGGTGGCCTGGGTGACCTTGGCCGAGAGCTCCTGCAGGCGCCTCGGCACGCGGATGGACCAGCCCTTGTCGCGGAAGTGGCGCTTTATCTCGCCCAGGATCGTGGGCGTGGCGAAGGTCGTGAACTCGAGGCCTCGGCTCGGGTCGAAGCGGTCGATGGCCTTGATGAGGCCGATGTTGCCCACCTGGATGAGGTCGTCGAGCGGCTCGCCCCTGTTCCTGAACTTGCTCGCGAGGAAGCGGACGAGGTTCATGTGGCTCATGATGAGCTGCTCGCGCGCGTCCTCGTCGCCCTCCTCCTTGTAGCGGCGGAAGAGCTCGCGGGTGCGCTCCTTGTCCCAGGCGAGCTTCTCCTTGCCCGGACGTCCCGCACGGCGCGCCTCGCGCCGTAGCTCGGCGGCGTCGCGCGTGCCCGCGGCAGCAGAGGCTTCGGAGGCAGCCCTCTTCGTGTCCGTCTTCGGCTCCGCCATCACACCACCGCTCGCTTGAGGGCGTGCAGGGTGCCGGACGCGGCATCCACCTCGTACTCGTCGCAGACGGCCTCCAGGAGCAGGCGCGCATACTGCGTGTCCTCGTCATCGGCCTCGTCGGGGCCGAGCGTGAAGTCTATGCCCATGGCGCCGTCCTCGAGGCTGAAGGCTATGTCGCAGCTCTCGGCTCCGGTGGCGCACGAGAGCACGAAGCCCTCCTCGGCCACCATGCGGACGTCGTCGATGTCGTCCATGCTCATGCCGCACAGGATCGCGAGGCTCGATGCCATCATGCGCACCGAGCGCGCGAAGGCAGGATCGGCGGGGACGGTGACGGATGCCTTGCAGGGTTCCATCTGCGTCCTCCCCTATTCGGCGTCGCCGGCAGCGCCGTCGGCGACGGAGGCGTCGTCGGACGCGGCCTCGGGGACAGGAGCGGGCTCGGGCTCGGAAGCCACCTCAGGAGCGGGCGCGGCGGCGGGTGCGGCCTTGGCGGGCTCGTCGTGCGGGACGATGGGGCCGTCCTCGCCGTAGGTCACGTATCCGCTCGCGGCGGCAGGCTCGGGCGAGGGACGCGCCTCCGAGCGAGCGCCCTCGATCTTCTTCGCGTGGGCTCCCTCGGCCGTCGGGCGGCCGGCGATCCTGCTGGCCACGCCCGCGGCGGCGTTGCCGATGGCGCCTGCGGCCTTGGTCACGCCGCTCGTCACGGCATTGGACACGTTGGCGCCAGCGTTCGTGACGGTGGAGACGTCGGCGAGGACGTCGTCGACGCGCACCAGGTCCACGGTGAGCGCGTCCACGGCGGTGTTGAGCCTGCTCATGAGCGGGTCGACCTGCTTCACGGCAGGGTCGAGCTCGTCGACCATGCCGTCGAGCTTGTCGACGACGGGACCGACCTGGTCGATCTTGTCGTTCAGGTTGTCGGTGACCTCCTGGACGGAGGAACGGGTGCGCCGGATCGTTATCGCGAGCTCGACGACCGCCCAGATCGCTGCGACGACGAGGACGATGAGCGCGATGTTGAGGACTGACATGATTCCTACCTCCACTGTGCCGCCCGGATGCCAGACGAGTTCTGCCCATTCGGGATAATACTACCCGCTTTCATTCCCCACTCGTCGCGTCCCCGTCCGGGCTGTCCGCGCCCTTCTCGCGCGGCGCGCCTCCTGCCGAAGGGGACGCCTCGCCGCGGTCGCGGGCGGTCGCCTCGATGCGCCAGGACTCCCAGCCACGCGGGCTCGGGGAGAAGAAGCACCCGCGCTCGAGGCCCTCGGGAAGGTAGCGCTGCTCCACCCAGCCGAGCGGATAGTCGTGCGGGTAGAGGTAGGCGCCGTAGCCCTCTGAGCCCGGGCGATGCCGGTCGCGCAGGTAGCTGGGCACCTCGCGCAGCCTGCCGGAGCGGACGTCGGCGAGCGCCGCGTCGATTCCCGCCTCGCAGGCGTTGGACTTGGGCGCGAGCGCGTTGTAGATGGCCGCCTGGGCCAGGTTGATGCGGCACTCGGGAAGGCCTATGACCTCCACCGCGCGAAACGCCGCCTCGGCGACGAGCAGCGCCTGCGGGTCGGCGTTGCCCACGTCCTCGGAGGCGCAGATCATGATGCGCCGCGCGATGAACTTCGGGTCCTCGCCGGCATCGATCATGCGCGCGAGCCAGTAGAGCGCGGCGTCGGGGTCGCTCCCGCGCATGGACTTGATGAACGCGGAGACGACGTCGTAGTGCATGTCGCCGTTCTTGTCGTAGGCGAGCCCATGACGGGGATCAGCCTCCTCCACGAGCTCACGGGTGATGACGGGCCGCGTGTCGGCCGCATCGACATCCGCGCCTCCGTCCGCATCCGATGCCGCATCGCCCGCAGCAGCCTTGCCCGCAGCCCCTTCCGGCTCGCTCGCCAGCTGGGACGCCAGCTCGAGCGTGGTCAGCGCCGAGCGTGCATCGCCCTGGGCGAGCTCCACGATGGCATCGAGCGCGCCCTCCCCCAGCCGGAAGCGCCCCGCAAGACCCTCAGGCACCTCCAGCGCGCGGCGTACTATGGCGGCCAGGGCATCGTCGGAGAGCGCCGTGAGCTCCACGACGCGCGAGCGCGAGAGCAGGGCGGAGTTCACCTCGAAGTAGGGGTTCTCGGTCGTGGCGCCCACGAGCACCACCACGCGGTCCTCCACGGCATGCAGCAGGGCGTCCTGCTGGCTGCGGCTGAAGCGGTGGATCTCGTCCACGAACAGTATCGTGCGCGTGGAGCCCGAAAGAAGGCGCCGCTCGGCCTCGTCGATCTCGCGCCTGAGGTCGCGCACCGTGCCCGTGACGGCCGAGACCTCGCGGAAGGCGGCATGCGTGGTGTTGGCGATGATGCGCGCGAGCGTCGTCTTGCCGGTGCCCGCCGGCCCGTAGAGGATCACGCTGGAGAGCGCGTCGTGCTCTATCGCGCGCCTGAGCCATGAGCCCTCGCCCACGGCCTGCTCCTGCCCCATGAAGTCGTCGAGCGTCTTGGGACGTACGCGCACGGCCAAGGGGGCGTTCTCGTCGCGCCGGGCACGCTCCACGGAGGCGAATATGCTGTCCATCCCCATGGGGGACGCCTCTGCCATGGGCCTAGCGCACCTCCCACCAGGGCTTGTCCGCCGCGAAGGCGCGCAGCGGGCCGAGAAGGGCGGCCTCGCCCTCGGGCAGCGCGCGGCCTGCCAGCCCGAGCAGCAGCTCCTCCCATGCCGAGAGCGTTCGGCCGTAGACCTCCGCCGCAAGGCCATGCTCCTGCACGGAGGCTATCGCCTTCTCCACGTCGCCATCCCCCAAGGGCCAGGCTCCGTCGCGCACGCCGATGGCCTCCTCCACGGCGGCAAGCGATGCCTCGGAGTAGAAGAGCCCCTTGATGAGCGCCACGTAGCCCGCGACCGCATCGCGCGGCGCAGAGTCCGCCGGGCGGATCTCCACCACGCGCTTGAGCCTCACGTGCGGCCAGAACATGGAGATGAGGTGCTCCACGTCGCCCTCGGACATGGGCGCGTCCGCGTAGGCCTCCCGCGCCGTGACGCTGCCGGTCGGGCGCAGGCCGTCGCCTTCGGGGTCGTCCGCCGCGGGACGGGTCACGAAGATGGGAGGCGTGTCGAGCAGCCACTCGGCCATGCGCCCGAAGCCGTAGCCCGCATCGAAGAGGCCCGGCTGGATGCCGCAGCGCGCCGGGTCCACGTCCTCCCACACGTACATGCGCCGCAGGGGCAGGTGGTTCGGCTCGCCCTCGAAGACGCGCACGTCGTCCATCATGGCAGAGAGCACCGGGGTGAGCGCCGCCGCAACGCGCATCTTGCGGATGGCGTCGGCCTCGTCGTAGTAGTCCACCGAGACCTGCGTGGAGGCAGTGGCGCGCATCATGCGCTCCGCATGCGTGCCGAGCGCGGCGAAGTAGTCGCTCATGAAGTGGTAGCGGCGCTTGGGGATGAGGACGGCGTCGGCCGCCTTGAGGCAGGTGCTGTAGCCCACGGCCTCGAGGTGCGCCCCATGCGATGCCAGGAAGGGGTCCACCGCGGCGCGGAAGGCGTCGTAGCCTGCCATCACCTTCGCGACGTCCGCATGCGGCGCCACCGAGTCCTCGATCTGGCCGGCGGGCTCGAGCGTCACCTCGCCGGCGGGGCCTCCCCTGCCGATCACGTCCCCGTCCGCCCCCAGGATGGGCTCGGGGAACGCGTCTGCGATGCCCTCGAGCACCTCGCGCACGCCCACGATGCCGTCTTGCGGCTCGTAGAAGACCGGGCGCCCGTCGTCTGCGACCACCTGGTGCTCCACCTCGAGGCCCAGAAGGCCCGAGCCTCCGCGCTCATGGGCGCCCGAGCGCCAGAAGTCCACGATGCGGCGCTTGTTCTGCTCCGCAACGGCATCCGGCGCCGGCGCTGCCTGCCTCGATGCATCTCTGTCGTTGTCCACGCTTGCGTCCTGGTTCATGGGGTTCGCTCTCTTAGGTCCGAAGTCGCGGGGGGGAACGGCCGCGACCGAAGCAACAGATTCGCTAGCACAAGGTTACCCTTGGCTGCCAAACGCCAATCACCGGCAGCCCGCCACATGCGCAGGCGCGCCGCCAGGCAGCAGGTGCCCGACGGCGCGCGAATGCTCCAGCTGGCGATGCGCCCTAGGAGAAGCTCTCCTCGAGGACGGCGACGACGTCCTCCTTCGTCATCGGCGCGGGGTCGATGGCGAAGCGGTCGGGGTAGGCGGCCAGCGCGTTCTCGGCCATGGGACCGAACTCGTCCTTCGTGATGCCCCAGTCGCTCATCTTGAGGTCCGCCACGTCGCAGGCATGCATGAGCTCGTCCAGGCGCGCCACGTAGTCCATGGGGTCGGCCGCGTCCGCCTTGCCCAGGAAGCGAGCCATGTCCACGAAGCGCTCGGGCTCAGGGGTGTGCTTGGCCTGGAAGGTCGACCATGCGCGCGTGATGAGCAGCAGGCCGGCGCCGTGCGGAAGGTCGTGGTGGAACGCGGAGAGCGCGTGCTCGATGGCGTGCTGGGAGACGCAGCTCGTGAGCTCCATGGAGTAGCCGCCCATGGTGTTGGCGTAGGCCATGCCGCAGCGGGCGTCGAGGTCGGAGCCGTCCTCGTATGCGCGGACGAGGCTCGCTCCCACGTGCTCGATGGCCGCGCGATCGACCATGTCGGACATGGGGTTGTGCAGCGTGGACACGTAGCCCTCAACGGAGTGGAAGAGGGCGTCGAAGCCCTGGTAGGCGGTGAAGCGAGGGGGAACGGTGAGCATGAGCTCGGGGTCAACGATGGCCAGGCGCGCATAGAGGTCGGGCGCGCCGACGCCGATCTTCTCGTTGGTGTCGGGGTTGGAGATGACGCCGTGGTGGTCCACCTCGGAGCCCGTGCCGGCGGTGGTGGTGATGGCGATCCAGGGCAGGCTCGGCTTGGAGGGCTTCATGCGCTTGCCGGTGATGCCGCCGGCGAAGTCCCACAGGTCGGTGTTGGGCTGGGCGGCGAACATTGCCATGGCCTTGCCGGCATCGAGCACAGATCCGCCGCCGAGCGCGACCACGAAGTCGCAGCCGTTGTCGCAGATGGCCTTGGCGCCCGCCTCGACGGCGGACTTGAGCGGGTTGGGGCCCACGCCGTCGAAGACGCAGCTCTCCACGCCGGCGCGGGCGAGCTCCGCCTGGGTGCGGTCGAGGTAGCCGTTGGCACGGGTGGACTTGCCCGAGGAGATCACGACCATGGCCTTCTTTCCGGGCATGGGCTGGTCGCCCAGGTCGTTGAGCCTGCCGGGTCCGAAGAGGACCCTCGTCGAGGCGTTCCAGTCGTAGAAGTTCCTGCCCATGCTTTGCCCTCCCAGCTCCGTGAGCCAACAATGCCGAGGCGCGGGCCTGCGCCCGCCTGAGACAAGGCAACTATAGCCCCTTGGCAAGCCAGCCACGCCACCTACATGACATTCGAATACATGTATGTACATGGGCGCCGGGCACATGGGAGCCGGGTACCCGAGCGAAGCGACGCTCCTAGCGCGCGCACCAGCCCGGGTCGATCCCGTCGAAGTAGCCGCGGCTCGTGAACACCGTCTGGCGGTCGCCGAACATGCGCTCGCACAGCCCCATGAAGTAGTCGTCGGTCATCGAGGCGATGAAGTCCACCACCGTGAGGTCCAGGTCGCGCTCCCACTCGTAGGCGCGCCCGTAGTGGGCGAGGTATGCCGAGAGGTCCGCGATGTGGTGCTTGAAGATGGGCGAGCGCTCGTCGCCGCGCTCGAGGTCGTCGTACAGGCGCTCGTACACCTCGCGGAACAGCTCGCCTATCTGGGCGGAACGGCCGGCGTTGACCTCGGTCGCGTCGTAGATCTTGCGGTAGTTCTCGTCCTTGGCGCGGCGGAGCTCGGCGAAGGCGTCCTCGCTCATCTGGATGCGGTCCTTGCCGAAGCTGTTCTCGATCACGTCCACGGAGAAGACGGTGAGCGCCCAGGCGTTGTAGGCGCCGCCGAGGCCGTCGTCGAAGTCCTCGGGCGCCACGCGCTTCGCGCGGATCGCGTCCTGACGGTCCTTGCCCACGTAGGCGATTATGTCGGAGAGCCTGACCACGCATCCCTCGAGCGTCATCGGCCTCAGGCGCTTCACCGCCTCGTAGCCTTCCGTCCAGCAGCGCTCCACCTGCGCGTCGAAGCCCGCGAAGCCCTCGGCAGGCCCCGTCTCGAGCACCTGCTGCTCGAACTCGCCGTTGTGGCAGAGCACGCCGTCGAGCGTCTGCAGCGAGAGGTTGCGGCCGTAGAGGACGTCGAGCACGCGCACGGAGTTCACGTTGTGCAGGAAGTGGCGCCCGGTACGCTCGTGGTAGATCTCGTTCAGGAAGCGCTCGCCGGCATGGCCGAAGGGGGTGTGGCCCATGTCGTGGCCCAGCGAGATGGCATCTATGAGGTCGCAGTTGAGCCCGAGCGCGGCGCCGATGTCGCGCGCGATGCGGTCCACGAGCTGCACGTGAAGTCCGCGGCGGGTAATGTCGTCGTTCGCGTTGAAGCTGAACACCTGCGTCTTGCCGTTCAGGCGGTTGTAGCTCGGCAGGTGCAGGATCTTCTCCGAGTCGCGCACGAAGGCGGGCCTCTGCGGGGTGGCCACGTCGCGCGGGCTGTCCTCGCGGCGCACGACCGCCTCGTCGGGCGTGGCGTAGGGCGACCTCGCGCCCGTGCGCTTGAGCTCCGCGACGCCGGCCGCGACCTCGTCCGAGAGCTCGAAGGCAAGGCCGGGGGCGAGGAGGTTGTTGGAGCGAGCGTCTTCGTCGATCATGGGCGTCCTTCCGGAAGGTGCAAGCGGGCCCTACGCCTCGTCGTCCACGACAAGGCAGCCCATATGGAAGCGGTTGGTCCACTCCCCTATGGTGGCCTGGTAGCCGCAGCGGGTATAGACACCCCCGAAGCGGCCGTTGAACAGGAACAGCCCCTCCATGTTGTTGGCGGGGGCGAAGTCGAGCGCGTGCTCTAGGCGGTCGGCCGCGCGGGCGGCCATGTCGGTGTAGCCGGCGCCTTCCGGCAGCCTGCCTCCCACCACCATGGGCGTCGCGTACTGGGGCGCGTAGCGCTGGATGACGCCGCCTCCCTGGCGCGTCCTCTCCAGGGCGTCGGCCCACTCGTCCTGGGTGGCCTCGAGGCCGGAGAGCACGCCCATGGAGTTGTAGCCGCCGGCGGGCTTCAGGATCCAGGCGTCCTTGTCCTGGTAGGGCGCGAGGTCGGTGTCCGGCGCGAGCAGGCGGGTCTCCGGCACGTGCTCGCGCACGAACGCGAGCTCGTCGGCGTCGAGCACATCGGCCACGGAGTCGCCCCACAGCACGGCGAAGACGGTCTTGGTGGCCACCGGCCAGGTGCGGAACGACCCCACGAGGCATGCCAGGTCGCGCCTGCCGGCCTCGATGAGGGCATCGGCGCCCGGGCAGGGCTTGTCGAGCATCTCGGAGGTGACGGCGCGGCGCCACACGCAGTCCACCGGTCCCACCGAGTCCACGAGGCGCTCGCGCCCGTCCACGTCCTCGATGCGCAGGTCGTGGATGTCGGCGAAGCGCGCGGAGATGCCCGCCTCGGCGAAGCGCCGGCAGAGGCTGTCCACCTCGCCGTGGCTGGCCGACTCGTCGTAGTCCACGAACAGCACCTGCGGCTGCTCGCGCGGATGCCCGTCGCGACCGGCTTTGTCCCAGCTCTCGTAGCAGGCGAGCACCGCGTCGCAGGCGGTGCGCTCCACGTCGTAGGTCTCGATGGCGGGGTGGCGCCGCGCGAACTCGCGGTAGGTCTCGGTGGACTGGATGGCCTTCGTTATCTCCACGGTGGCGTTGATGCCGGCCGAGCCGTCGGTGTTGATCTCGCAGAACTGGAACGCGCCCGTCTCCTCGTTCAGGAAGATGTCCGCCCTCATGATGGGGATGAGCTGCTCGTATCCCGCCTGGGTGAGGCAGAGGCGCTCCATCTCGGGCGAGAGGCCGAAGAGCTTGCGGAAGCCCTCGTCGGCAAGGAAGCGAGCGGTGAGCTTGTCCATGATGCGCGCCGTCGTCTCGGCGATGCGTGCCAGCTCGGCCGCCTCCGACCTCGTGAAGATCTTGGGCGTGAGCGCCCAGGAGACGGGCCCGCCATGGTAGAGGGCGTCGGTGGTCGCCAGCCACTCGTCTGCCGCCTTGCGGCTCGCCACGTCTCCTCCCAGGCCCATGCAGATGTCGTTGAACTCGAGCTCCAGCTCGTGGCCGCGTCCGAACACGCTCGCCGCCCCCTTCTCGCCCGCCGCATGAGCGGGCGCGCGTTTGCCTTGGCCATCGGCGGCGCCGCCCTCGTCGAAGCTGGCTGCGCCTTCCGATGCGTACACATAGTACCCGCCGCCTCGGACGGAAATCCCCAGCGAGCGCTGCAGGGCCAGCGACGCCTCGTTCTCGGGGAACACCTGGCCCCAGGCAAGGCGCCCCTCGCCTGCGAGCTGCCGTGCCTTGGCGACCTCGAGGGCCTTCGCCCAGCCGCGCCCACGGTGCTCCGGGAACACCTCGAGGAGCCCCGTCGCCCCCTCCGCGTGCTCGCCGATGTAGCCGGCGAGCGTCCCGTCGGGCTCGAAGCCGCCCAGGATGCGCCCGCTCGCGAGCAGCGCCTCCAGCTCGCCTTCCACCATCACGCTCGCGAAGGGATAGGTTGAGCGCACGACGAAGGCGAACGCCTCGTTGAGCGGGCGGATGTCCCGGCCCGCCAGAAGCGCGTCGTCCTCCGTGCCCGGGTCGAGCCCGGCCACGAGCTCGTAGGCGCGCGAGGCGTCGAAGCCGAGAGCCTCCTTGGCCACGTCCACGAGCTCGGGCTGGTAGAGGGTGACGAGGCGCGCGCGAGGCTCCCAGCCGGCCACGACGTCCTCGATGAGACGTCGGCCGAGCGCGAGGTCGGGCGCCCAGAGCGCCCAGTCCTCGTCGGGCGTGCGCACGAGCACCGCGCCCTCGCTCGCATGCACCACCTCGCCGAAGCCGCTCGCCACCGTGTCGCGCAGGCCGAGGAGCGAGTCGGGGGCGTCGCGGAGCACGGCGAGCGCCGCGGCCTTCGCCTTGCGGCTCTCCGCAGTGGCGTCGCCGGGCCTCAGGACGTAGCCGCCCGGGGCCTCTGCGCTCGGCTCGTCCTCCTCGCGCATGCGCCGGTGCTCTATGACGTTGGCCATGCGCGAGGCGATCTGGCGCGCGCCCTCCTCCGTGGGATGCCCGTCGTCGGCCAGAAGCGAGAGGTCGGCGTCCATGAGGTCCAGGCCGTCCACGAGGTGCATCCGCTCGCGCCCGCGCAGCACGCGGCGGCAGATGTCGTAGAGGTCCCAGAAGCAGCTCTTGGGGTGCGTGGGCCACATGCCGCCCTCGTCGTGGAAGGTGGGGGTGATGAGCCAGATGCTCGCCTCGGGCCAGGCCTCGCCCACGTCGTTCATCATCCCGCGGATCTCGCGCTCGGTGCGGTCGCGCCCGCAGGGCTCGTAGCGGTAGTTGCCGCCCAGCTCCACGATCACGTTCTTGGGGTCGGGAACGACCCGCGCGAGGTCGGCCACCCATCCCGGCTGGAACACCTGGCCGCCGATGCCCTGGTTCACGACGTCGACGCGCAGGCGCTTGCCCAGAAGGGAGGGAAACGACATCGCCGGGTCGCCGGTGAGGAAGCCCTGGGAGAGCGAGTCGGCGAGCGCCACGAGGCTCGGCCGCGGCGCAACCGGATGCGCCTCGCCCTGAAGGCGCAGGTTGCGCACCTCGCAGCCGCGCAGCGCGGGCAGCCAAATGCGCAGCGTGCGCAGGCTCCCCAGGCCGGGAAGCGTGGCCTGGGAGCCGGACTCGTCGGGGTCGAAGAGCTCGAAGCGCAGCACGTGCTCGCCCGGCCCGGGCATGACGGGGCCCACGTGGCGGTCGTCCACGTCGTAGGAGAAGCCGTCCACGAGCGCGTCCAGCGGGATGTCCGCCCACTTGAGCACGTCGGCGCTGTGCTTGGGCAGAGGGTCCACGCGCACCTCGAGCTCCACCACGCGGGCGTCCGTGCGAAGCTCGACCGAGATGCCCGAGGTGCACGTCGCCATCTGGCGGTACTCGCCCGGATGCCAGGCGGTTATCGACGAGAGCACGCGCAGCTGCCGCGCCGTCACGCGCCATGGGCGGACCCAGCCTCCCAGCAGGCCCTCCGTCCTCACGCAGCCGTGCAGGAAGTCCGCCGCCGGCCTCTCAAGCGCCTTGTCTGCCATCGTCTCTCCTGCCATGAGCGCCCTTGCGGCACCGCCGTGGGCAAAGTGGGAATCCCTCCCATTCTCGCACGTAACGGATCGGCGTCCGTGCCATGCTTAGGAATGTCGTCTTCCCTGCATCCCCCTTGGAGTCGCCCTGTGGGCCTTAACAAGAGCATCGCCTCGCATGCCGAGAGCGTCGAGGAGAAGTACCAGGAGATGACGAGCGCGCCCATAGGCCACACGCTCGCCGTCCTCTCCGCCCCCGCCATCGTCTCGAACCTCGTGTCCACCATCTACAACCTGGCGGACACCTACTTCATAGGGCAAATCTCCACCTCCGCCTCCGGGGCCATCGGCATCGCCTACGCCACGATGACGCTCATCCAGGGCATCGGCTTCTTCTTCGGGCAGGGCACGGGCAACGCCCTCTCTCGCGAGCTCGGCGCGAAGGAGCCCGAGAAGGCGAGCCAGGTCGCCACCGTGGGCGTGGCGCTAGCGTTTCTCTGCGGCCTTCTGGTCGCGGTGTTCGGGCACGTGTTCCTGAGGCAGATCTGCCTCATCGCGGGCTCCACCGACACGATCCTCCCCTATGCCATGACCTACATCGGCATCATCCTGGCAGGCGCGCCCTGGATGGCCACCTCGCTCGTGCTCAACTGCCAGCTCCGCTTCGCGGGCTACTCGTTCTTCTCGATGATCGGCCTGGTGAGCGGGGCGCTGCTGAACTTCGTGCTCGCGCCGGTGCTCATCTTCGTGTGCGGCCTGGGCATAGCGGGCGCGGGCCTTGCCACCATCACCTGCGAGGCGGTCTCGTTCACCATCCTGCTCGTCATGATCCACAAGACGGGCATCCTCAAGCTGTCGCGCGCCAACTTCAAGCCCACGGCCAAGATGCTCCGCGTGATCGCGAACGGCGGGTTCCCGTCGCTGTGCCGCCAGGTGGTGTTCGGCTTCGCCACCGTCACGCTGAACTCGGCAGCACGCCCCTACGGCGACGCCGCCATCGCGGCCATCGCCATCGTCCAGCGCATCATGAGCCTCGGCAACTGCGTTCAGATCGGCATCGGCCAGGGGTTCCAGCCGCTGTGCGGCTACAACTACGGCGCCCATAACTTCGCCCGCGTGAAGCGCGCCTTCCGCGACTCGGTGCTCATAGCCATCGCCATCATCGCCACGTTCTGCGCGGTCGTGTACTTCGCCGCCGTGCCCATCGTCACGCTCATGCGCGACGACCCGAAGGTCATCGACATCGCCGTGCGCACGCTGCGCTACCAGTGCTTCTCGCTGCCGCTCACGGGGCTCGCCATGCTCACCAACTTCCTGCTGCAGACCACCGGCAAGATGTGGCGCGCCACGTTCCTGGGCGTGGCGAGGCTCGGCATCATCCTGGCTCCCGTCGTGCTCGTGCTCTCGCACCTGTTCGGGCTGGCCGGCGTCGAGTGCGCCCAGGCCGTCTCCGACACCATAACGATGCTCATCTCGCTGCCCATGGCCTACTCGATCCTGCACGAGCTCACGCTCAGGCAGGAGGCCATCGACGCGAAAAGGAAGGCCGGGCAGGCACAGGGCTAGTCCTCTGCCGCATCGCGCACCGGCTGCCAGGCGCGCACCAGATCGTCCAGCCGCCAGCGCGCGTTGGCCGGCGAGGTGGAGGGCAGCACCTGGGCCGCGATGCCCGTCTGGGCCTCCTGGAAGCGCTTGTAATAGCGCCCCGCGGCGCCGCCCGTGCAGAACACGGCGCGGATCGGCGCCACGGAGGTGATGCGCGAGAGGTCGTTCGGCCGCGCGTCTGTGATGGAGGCATCCGAGGCGCCCACGATGGTGCAGCTCGCGAGCACGTCCCAGAGCGCGATCCGGTGCCTGAGGCAGAGGTCGCGCCGTGCGGCGTTGAGCTCCTCGGTCGTGGCGCCGGCCGGGACCCGCTCGTGCCACAGCGCGGCGAGCACGCGCCAGAAGCGGTTCTGGGGGTTGCCGTAGTAGAAGCCCACCTCGCGGCTCTTGGGACTCGGGAACGAGCCCAGCATCAGCACGCGGGAACGCGCATCGAAGACGGGCTCGAGCGGGTGCACGAGCGCCTCGGGCCTCGCGCCGCCCGGGCGTGGGCCGCCGGAATGCGAGCCTCCGTCCCGCGCCATGCTATGCGAGCCTCCTGCCGAGCGCCAGGAGCGAGAACAGCCTGCGCGAGGCACGCAGGAGCCCTTCCTCGGGATGCGCGAGCGCCTCCTCCTCCGAGAGGGGCTCAGTCACGCACGACACAACGGCAGAGAGCCCGTCCAGCCCCTCGAGCTCCGCCTTGGCGGAGGCGCCTCCCACGATGGCGACGCAGGGAACGCCGAGCGCGGCCGAGCGTGCGGCGACGCCTGCGACCACCTTGCCGCGCCTGGTCTGCTCGTCGAGATGCCCCTCGCCCGTCACCACCAGGTCGCATCCGCGCGCCGCCTCGTCGAAGCCCACGAGGTCGAGCACGCACTCTATGCCCGGCACCAGGGAGGCATGCGCGAAGGCGCGAAGGGAGAACCCCAGCCCGCCCGCGGCTCCCGCGCCCGGCGTGGCAACCTCGTCGCGCCCGAGCGCGCGGGCCACGCAGGCGGCATACGAGCGAAGCGCCGCGTCGGTGGCGGCCAGCTCGCTTGCGCGGAGGCCCTTCTGGGGGCCGTACACGTACGTTGCGCCCTCCGGCCCCGTGAGGGGGTTCGTCACGTCGCACATGGCGCGTACCTCGCAGCCAGCGAGGCGCGGGTCCATGCCCGATAGGTCCACCTCGCGCACCCGGGCGAGCTCGCAGGGAAGGCCCTCGAGCTCACGGCCATGCTCGTCGAGCAGGCGCACGCCCAGCGCCCGCGCCATGCCCGCACCGGCGTCGTTGGTGGCCGAGCCGCCGAGCCCAACGACGATCTCGCGGCAGCCGGCGGAAAGCGCCGCCTCGACGAGCTCGCCGACCCCTGCCGTCGTGGCATGCAAGGGGTCGCGCCTGCCTGCGGGCACCAGCGGCAGGCCGCACGCGGCGGCGGACTCTATGTAGGCGCGGCCGGCCGGAAGGATCGCGAAGGCGGCATCCACCGGCTCGCCGAGAGGGCCGCTCACCATGGCATGGCGGAGCTCGCCTTCGCAGGACGCGGCCACCGCGTCGAGCGTGCCCTCGCCGCCGTCGCCCACGTAGAGGCGCTCGCAGGCAGCGTCCGGCATCACGTCCGCAAGCCCGCGCGCCACCACGTCCGCCACCTCGCGCGAGGCGAGCGTGCCCTTGAAGGAGTCCGAGGCCACGAGCACGCGCATGGGCCTCACTCGCCCTCGCCTATGGGCTGGTAGAACTCCTCGCCGTCATCCAGGCGCAGCACCAGCACGCGGCCCGAGCCCGGCACCGAGCCGGCGCCGCAGTCTATGGCGAGGCGGTCGGCGACGCCTCCCGTCTCGGGGCAGGCGCCCAGGCGGAGCATCTGGCAGCCGTCCTCGGAGACGGACGGGCGGTCGCAGCGGTCGGCCAGCGACTCCACCACGATGGTGGGCGTGTGGCCGGCAACGACCACGGGCCCCTCCCCCTGCGCGTCCACGAGGCCCGTGGGGGCGCCCCAGAACTCCTCGCGGATCCAGAGGAGGTCCTCGTCGGTCTGCGCGGCGAGCACCGCGTCGAGCGCGTCGTCGTCCCAAGAGGCGGGCGTCTCGACCGCGCCCGGGCGGATCCCGGCATGGGCCAGCAGGTAGTCGCGGTCGCCCACGCAGCAGCGCGCGGAGAGGGGCAGCTCGTAGACCCACCCAACGAGGTCCTCCACCTCGTCCTCGGGAAGCACCGAGAGGCCGTGTGCGGTCACGCCGCCTCCGTTCACGGACCAGTTGAACCAGGCGAGGTCAGAGTCGGAGCCCACGAGGCAGTCGAGCATCATCTGCTCGTGGTTGCCCATGAGCACCACGCAGTTGGGAAGGGAGCGCACCTCGCGCAGCACGCCCACCGGGTCCGGCCCGCGGTCCACCATGTCACCGAGGACGAAGAGCCTGTCCTGCTCGGCAGGAGACGCCGCGTCCAACGCGCGCCTGAGCGGCGTGAGATGCCCATGCACGTCCGAGAGCACGTAGGTTGCCACGTCCCGCCTCCCATCGCAGCTACAGAGCCTTGGTTCGGAACCAGACTACCCCACGCCGCCGGGCATGTCCCTTCCGCGATGGCGGCCGGCGACGAGGACGCGGCCTATGCGTCCGAGCGGGCGAAGCCGTTGCGCATCCCCTCGCTCGCCGCATAGAGGACCTTCGAGAGCGCGTCGTCGGTCTCCTCGCGCACCATCGCGCATATCTCCGCGTTGGCCTCGGCGAGCACGGGCGCGGCATCGGCGTACCCCATGCCGGCCTCGTCCACCTTGCGGGTCGTCTGCCCCACGATCTCGCGCGCCTTGGCGGCCACGCCGTCCTGGTAGCGCTCGATGATGTTCGAGCAGGACGCGAAGTGGGCGTCGGCCAGGGCGGCGATGAGGCGGCTCTGCCAGTAGAGGCTGTCGGTGGAGACGCGCCCGGAGGTGCAGGAGAGGTACTCGGGAACGTCGTCCACGTCGGCGAAGAGAGGCACGAGGACGTTGAAGACGTTGCTTGCGAAGGCGACCCACTCCACGGCGCGCGTGGCCTCCCCCGCCCAAGGCCTGAGCTCGATCACGGCGAGCTCGCCGTTGCGGTTGATGCCGATGGGGCGATACATGCCGCGCCGAGAGCCGTCGCCGTGGCGGCCGTACGGGTCGTACGGGGTGCCCTGGTAGTGGAGCGACTCGACGTACTTCACGTCCTCGATGCTCACGGGGCGGCTGGGCACGCAGGCCCAGGGCAGGTCGTCGTCCTCCGGGCTGGCGCCGCAGCACCCGCCGCCCAGGCATTCGGGCGCGAGGAAGCGGAGCATGTCCCAGGCGCGCGGCGTGTTGTACACGTGGTCGGCGTCGGAGCGGCTGCCGAAGGCCTCGCGCGGGTCGAAGCACAGCCTCAGCTCGGAGGGGTCGTCCGCCTCGTCGTCTGTCTCCTCTTGCAGCCAGCCCAGGTGGTTGCCCTCGATGAACTCCACGAGGTCGGCCGAGCACATGAAGCCCTCCTGCTCGCCCAGCGCGTCGGAGACGTCGAAGAAGTCGATGCCCAGCTGGTTCGGCATCACGACGCAGGCGTCGTCGGGGACGCGGCGGGCGATCCAGTGGTGGCCGCCCACCGTCTCGAGCCACCAGATCTCGTCCACGTCGGAGAACGCGATCCCGTTCATCTCGTAGGTGCCGTGCTCCTCCAGGAGCCTCCCCAGGCGCTCCACGCCCTCGCGGGCGCTGTGGATGTAGGGCAGCACGAGGGTGACCATGTCCTCCTCGCCGATGCCGCCCGGCCGCTCGGGCACGAAGCCCTCCTCGCCCGGCACGCCCTTGGCGGGCACGAGCACGACGAGCGGGTCGGCGCCCAGCACGCGGGGGTTGGAGGTGATGGTCTCGGTGGCCGTCATGGCCACGTTCGCCTCGTTCACGCCGGCGGCGGACCAGTTGCCGTGGCCGGGCAGGGCGTCGGGCAGCGCCGTGTAGCGCATCGGGTCGTCCGGCAGCTCCACCGAGACGTGCGAGAGCACGCTCACGTAGGTGCGCGGCTGCTCCTCCGGATGCACGACGCACATGCGCTTGGGGTTGTACTCCCCCGCGCTCGAGTCCTCGTTCCTCGCGATGATGGTCGAGCCGTCCAGCGAGGCGCCCTTGCCCACGAGAAGCGTCGTGCAGCCCATCTCTGCCCCCTTAGCGCGCCGCCCGCCCGGACGGCGCCGAAATCGTGCGCGTCTTATCCCAAACCGAGTATATCAACGGCTGTCGAATTCCTAGCGCAGGGCTCGGCTCCAGGGCAGGGGCAGCTGGAAGTACTCGGACGACTGGTCGAGGTTGGGGTTCAGGTATGGGTCGCCCGCCGCGCGCAGCCCGAGCCACTTGGCGTCGAAGCGGGCCACGTCGATGCGGCCGAAGTCGGGCGCGTTGTCGCCGAACGGGTCGGCCGGCGCCGGCTCGTCCACCCTCACGCGCACCGTGGGCGTCTGCACCACGCGAAGGCCCTCGTGGCGGATGCGCACGCACAAATCGGCGCTGCCCACCTCGTCGGCGAACGACTCGTCGAAGCCTCCCACGGCCCCGAAGAGCTCGCGGTCCACGCACATGCCGCGCCAGCTGGCGGCGCTCGCGTTGGCAAGCGTCCGCAGGGCGCAGTCGTAGGCGGGGAACTCGTCCGGATATCCGCGGTAGAG
>CADBMC010000138.1 GCA_902795635.1 uncultured Coriobacteriaceae bacterium
CGGCGTCGATGGGCCTCATGGCGGGGACGTGCACGTGGGCGAGACGGACGCCGCGGCTGGTCATGGCGCGCGTCGCTCTCAGGGCCTCGGCGGTGCAGACGGACGAGCTCAGCAGCACGATGTCCGGCTCCGCGCATGGCTCGGGCTCGGGCGAGCCGTCCGGGCCGAGGGCGACCATGCGCCCGTCCTCATAGGGATGGTCGCTCGGCAAGAACGTGGGGACGTTGCCGCGCAGCATGCGGATGTAGGCGGGCCCGCCGCGCTCGCAGGCGGCATCGAGCGCGCCAGCGACCTCCGTGGCGTCGCCCACGTCGTAGATGGCCATGCCCGGCACGGAGCGCATGACGGCGACGTCGTTCGTGGCCTGGTGCGATATGCCGCGTGGCGTCGTGATGCCCGGGACGAAGCCCACGAGCACCACGGGCAGCCCCATGCTGGCGACGCTCATCTCGATCTGGTCCAAGGCGCGCCGGTAGAGGAAGGGCCCGAAGGTGCACACGATGGGCAGCAGCCCCTCGAGCGCGAGCCCTGCCGCCCACGAGACCATGTTCTGCTCGGTTAGCCCCATGTCGAAGTAGCGCTTGGGGAAGCGCTGGCGGAAGAGGTCGAGCTCGCAGGAGTCGCCGAGGTCGCCCGAGAGCACCACGACGTCGTCGCGGCGCTCGCCGAGCCGCGCGATGGCCGTGCGGAACACATCATGCTCGAGGCGCAAGGGGCTCGCCTCCCTCGGAACAGGCGGCGACCGGCGTGCGCGAAAGGGCGTCGAGGTCCGCCTGGAGGCGTGGCCGCAGCTCGTCGGTCACATGCACGAAGTGGCAGGGCACGACGTCCGCCATGGCGGGGATCCCACGCGCGGGGTCCGTGTCGCAGAGCACGCAGAGGGGACGTCCCGCATGCTCGGTCGCGAAGGCCGCACGAAGAGCGTCCACGTCGTGGCCGTCCACGCGGGCCACGGCCCACCCGAAGTCCTCGAGGCGACGGCCCAGGGGCTCGAGCGGCGATATGTCCTCGGTCCAGCCTTCGGCCTGCTGGCGGTTCACGTCCACGGCCAGCACGAGGTTGTCCAGCCGGCGTGCGCCGGCGGCCTGGATCGCCTCCCACATCTGGCCCTCGTCGAGCTCGCCGTCGGTGGCGAGGCAGAACACGCGGCGCTCGCGCCCCAGGAGGCGCGAGGCATGGGCGCAGCCGCAGGCGCAGCTCAGCGTCTGGCCGAGCGAGCCGGTCGTCGTCTCGTAGCCAGGAGAGGCCGCCGAGGCCACCAGCTCCATGTTCCAGCCGCTCTCGCCCAGGAGCCCGAGCGCGGAGGGGTCCAGCCTGCCGCATGCCGCGAGCGCCGAGTACACGGCCATGGCATAGTGGCAGCTGCCTATGAGGAACCGGTCGGAGCCTTCGTCGGCCTGGCCGTTGTGCCTGCCGCCGCCCAGCGCCGCCTCCGGGCCTCCCAGCCGCGCGGCAGGAAGGGCGAGGGGCTTGCCCAGCCGGAGCACGTCGCAGTAAAGCACCGCCAGAAGCTCGGCAGACGAGCAGGCCTGCGCGAGATAGCCCCCGCCGAGCGCGAGCGTTGCCCTCAGGCTCTCGCGGCGGATGGCACGTGCGACGGAGCGGGCGTCGGTGCTGTCAGGGCTGCTCGGTGAGGGGCTTGGCGTGCGCGATGTGCGCGGCGTGCGCGATGGGGACATGCGTAGGCCAATCTGGATGGGAGGTCATAGGACACAAGCATGGTCTTCCAGCCGGGCGTGCCGGTCAATGCGGGCGGACGAGAATCCAGCAAAGCGATACGCCGGCCGCGCAGCGGACGTGCAGGAACGGTACCATGGAGGCTCTAGGGAAGCCGGGGCCATGGGCCCGACGCGGCGAAGAGGGGGAGTCGTGGGCGAGAGCTCGAGGCAGGGGTCCGAGACGGACGAGAAGACGCGACGCGGGGGAGGCGGCCGCACGGAGGTCGCGAACGTCGCCCGCACCGCCATGGTGGCCGCCGTCTATGCCGCGGCGTCGCTTGCCGCCATCCTGTTCTTGGGCGGGCTGGCCTGGGGCCCCATCCAGTTCCGCGTGTCCGAGGCGCTCTGCGTGCTCGCGCTCGTCACGCCGGACGCCATCTGGGGGCTCACGCTGGGCTGCGCCTTGGCCAACGCCGCCAACATCATCCTCGGCGGCACGGGCGCGCTCGGCCTGCTCGACGTCGTCTTCGGCTCGCTTGCCACGCTGCTCGGCGCCATCTGGTGCTGGAGGATGCGCGACAAGCCGCGCGTCGCGGTGCTGGGCCCCGTCATCTCCAACGCGCTCATCGTGCCTGCCTACCTGCCGCTCCTGCTCTCGGGCATGGGGTTCTACACCATCCCGTTCACGTCCGTCTCGCTCGACGGCGCCTACCCGCTCATGTACCTCTTCGGGCTGGTGGCCACCGGTGCCGGCGAGGCGGTCGTGATGTACGGTCTGGGGCTTCCGCTCTACCACGCGCTCATGAGGGCTCCGCTCGTCCGCTCCGTCGCCGCCGAGGCGCGAGGCGGCAGGGCGTAGGAAAGGGGTGAGGCGCAGATGAAGTGGCTCGAGCAGCATCTGCCGTCGGTTGCCATCGCCGTCCTTGTCGTGAACGTCGTCATGATCTTCGCGGTGTACGTGTGGAGCGTCGTGTTCCATTACGCCGTCGTGGCCTTCCTGAGCGGCATCGTGCTGCTCATAGCCATCGTGCTGAGCGCGTTTCTGCTCCTCATCCCCGACGACACGCGCTCGCAGGAGACGGAGCGCATCCTGGACATGGCCTCGGGCACGTTCGAGCAGATGCGCGGCGGTCTCACCCTGGACACCTGCCAGAGGGCATGCGAGCTCATCCTCCCGGAGACGGACGCCATGGCCGTGGCCATGACGAGCCGCACGAAGGTGCTCGGCTACGCGGGCGAGATGGCGTCGGAGTTCCCGCCAGGAAGCCCCATCCACACCAAGGAGACCCTCGCCGTGCTGGAGAGCGGGCAGCCGGAGATGTTCTCGCCCATAAAGCCGGTGGAGGAGCCGAGCGGCGCGCCGGACGACGTCGTCCCGGCCGGCATCATCGTGCCGCTCGTGGTGCAGGAACGCACCATCGGCACGATCAAGTTCTACTATCGTCAGCCGGCAGACATCGACCGCACCCAGGTCGTGATCGCGCGTGGCATGGGCGAGCTCTTGAGCTCGCAGCTGAACGCCTTCGCGCTGGACCGTCAGTCCGAGCTCACCGCAATCGCCGAGGTGAAGGCCCTGCAGGCCCAGATCAACCCGCACTTCCTCTTCAACACGCTCAACACGATCGCGAGCTTCACCCGCACCGACCCCGACCGCGCCCGCACGCTTCTGCGCGAGTTCGCCACGTTCTACCGCCAGACGCTGGAGAGCTCCTCCACCTCCATCCCGCTCTCGCGCGAGATCGAGCAGACGGAGCGCTACCTCGGCTTCGAGGTGGCCAGGTTCGGGGCCGACCGCATCCAGGAGAGCTCCCACATAGACCCGGGCCTCGAGAGCCTGCCCGTGCCGGGGTTCCTGGTGCAGCCCATCGTGGAGAACGCCGTGCGCCATGGCATGCGCGACGAGGGGACGCTCCACATAGACATCCACGCCACCACCGACGGCCCCGACGTGCTCATCTCCGTGATCGATGACGGCGTGGGGATGGACGAGAAAGTGGCCGAGGGGCTGCTCCGCGGCATGTCCGAGGAGGAGCAGGAGGCCAGCGGCTCGGGCCGGCGCGGCGGGGCGCACGTGGCCCTGCACAACGTGGCGGAGCGCGTGGAGCGTTTCTACGGCGAGGGCTCGGGGGTGGAGATCGTGAGCAAGCCGGGGCAGGGCACGAGCGTCACCCTGCGCCTCGCGGACGCGGCTCCCCAGAGGACGCAGGGGTCGCAGGGGGCGCGGAAGGCATAGGCGGCTGGCCAGAGCCATGGCCAAGGCCATTGTGAAGGCTGCGAGCCCGGCGCTCGAGCTGCCTGGCGTCCTGAGCTGGCGACCTGAGCCGCGCTGCCCATCGGGCTATAATGTGATGACCGTCTTTTTGCGCTGTTTGTGAAGGTTGGTGTGCATATGCTACGTGCGATGATCGTCGACGACGAGGAACCGGCTCGCTCCGAGCTTCGCTATCTGCTCGAGCAGACCGGGCGCGTGGACTCC
>CADBMC010000139.1 GCA_902795635.1 uncultured Coriobacteriaceae bacterium
GGGCTTCCGGGCGAGGATGCCGAGGGCGTCGAGAGCGCCGTGGAGATGCTGCGCGCCATCGGCGACGAGGAGTACCCGGACTTCACGGGCGAGCGCATCTGCGTCGTGGGCGGCGGCAACGTCGCCATGGACGTCGCGCGCTCGGCCGTGCGCTGCGGCGCGGAGAAGGTCACCATCGTCTACCGCCGTCGCGTCGCCGACATGACGGCCCAGGACGCCGAGATCGCCGGCGCGCGCGAGGAGGGCTGCGAGCTCCTCGAGCTGCATGCCCCGCTGCGCATCGAGGCGGGCGAGGACGGCAAGGTCAAGGGGCTCGTGGTCCAGCCCCAGATCATCGGCGGGCTCAAGCGCGGGCGTCCCGCGCCGCGCGCGGCCGAGGCCGCCGAGCAGCTCATCCCCTGCGAGCGCGTGATCGTGGCCATCGGCCAGAAGATCGCGAGCGAGCCCTTCGAGGCGCAGGGCGTCCGGTGCAACCGCGGGCGCGTCGTCACCGACGAGGACTGCTCGCTGCCCGGCATGCCCGACGTCTTCTGCGGCGGAGACTGCCATACCGGCCCTGCCACCGTCATCCGCGCGGTGCACGCCGGAAAGGTCGCGGCCGGCAACATCGACAACTTCCTCGGCTTCAACCACGAGATCAAGCTCGACGTGGAGATCCCGCAGGTGCAGTTCCGCGGCAAGATCAGCTGCGCGCGCTGCGAGATGACCGAGCGCGAGGCGATGGAGCGTCGAGGCGACTTCGACATCGTCGAGCGCGGCCTCACGCATGAGGAGGCCATGCAGGAGGCGTCGCGGTGCCTGCGCTGCGACCACTTCGGCTATGGCGCGTTCCGCGGAGGGAGGGTCGAGCAGTGGTAACCGTTACCATCGACGGCCGCGAGGTCCAGGTGCCCGAGCACACGACCATCCTGGAGGCGGCCCGTGCGGCAGGCGTCGAGATCCCGACGCTGTGCTATCTGAAGGACCTCAACGAGGTGGGCGCATGCCGCGTCTGCGTCGTGGAGGTCGAGGGCATCGACCAGCTGGTCGCGTCCTGCAACAACTACGTCCTCGACGGCATGGTCGTGCGCACGAACAGCCCGAAGGTCCGCATGGCCCGCAAGACCAACGTGGAGCTCCTGCTCTCGCAGCACGACTCCGAGTGCACCTCCTGCGTGCGCTCCGGCAACTGCTCGCTGCAGTCGCTCGCCAACGACCTCGGCATCTTCAACCTGCCCTATGAGAAGCACCTGCCGGGAGAGGCTTGGGACACGACGTTCCCCCTCATCCGCAACAACGACAAGTGCATCAAGTGCCTGCGCTGCATCAACGTGTGCTCGGAGATGCAGGCCACCGGCGTGTGGGACATCGCGAACCGCGCCGGTCACGCCAACGTGAACGTGGTGGGCGGCCGCGACATCAAGGACACCAAGTGCGCGCTCTGCGGCCAGTGCATCACGCACTGCCCCACGGGAGCCCTGCGCGAGCGCGACGACACCGGCCGTGTGTGGGACGCCCTCGCCGACCCCGACGTCACCGTCATCGCGCAGATCGCGCCGTCGGTGCGCACGGCCTGGGGCGACGTGTTCGGCCTCGACCGCGAGCAGGCCACCGTCGGCCGGCTGGTGGCGGCGCTGCGCCCGATGGGCTTCGACTACATCCTGAACACGGACTTCTCGGCCGACCTCACCATCATGGAGGAGGGCACCGAGCTGCTCCATCGCCTGCCCGAGCTGCGCAAGCAGGGCTGGCCCATGTTCACGAGCTGCTGCCCGGGCTGGGTGCGCTTCATCAAGAGCCACTACCCGATGCTCGTGGACAACGTCTCCACGGCGAAGTCGCCCCAGGGCATGTTCGGCGCCGTGGTGAAGAGCTACTACGCCGAGATGCTCGGCATCGACCCGCACAAGATCTTCTCGGTCTCCATCATGCCCTGCGTGGCCAAGAAGGCCGAGGTGGCCTATCCCACGATGAACGACGCCTGCGGCGACCCCGACGTGGACTGCGTCCTCACGGTGCGCGAGGTGGAGCGCATGATCCGCGCCGAGCACGTGGACGTGGCCTCCCTCGAAGACGAGCCCTTCGACGAGCCTCTGGGCTACGGCACCGGCGCCGGCATCATCTTCGGCGCCACCGGCGGCGTGATGGAGGCGGCCCTGCGCACGGCCTACTACCTCGTCACCGGTAAGCAGCCCGAGAACGACATGTTCCGCGACGTCCGCGGCCTGGCCGGCTGGAAGGAGGCAACCTTCGACCTCGACGGCACCGACGTGCGCGTTGCCGTGGCGTCCGGCCTCGGCAACGCCGACCGCCTCTGCTCCGCGATCCTCGCGGGCGAGGTGAGCTACGACTTCGTGGAGATCATGGCATGCCCCGGCGGCTGCGTGGGCGGCGGCGGGCAGCCCATCCACGACGGCGAGGAGCTCGCCGGCGTCCGCGGCCAGGTGCTCTACGGGCTCGACCGCCACGAGCAGTACCGCAACTCGCACGACAACCCGCAGATCAAGAAGATCTACGCCGACTACTTCGGTGAGCCGAACTCCGAGCTGGCGGAGCACCTGCTCCACACCGACCTCCATGGCTGGTGGATGCCCGGCGAGAAGGAGGCCCTCGAGGCCTGGAACGCCAAGCACTAGCGGCTCCCTCCGCAAGCGTTCGTGACGGCGGGCCCTGCCGGATGGCATGGGCCCGCCTCGTGTTCGCCATGCCTGCTGCGGCCGGCCGGCGGCGGGCGTGCGCTTCGGGCCGCGGCTGGCATGCCGGTGCCTTCCCAGTGCCTTTTTCGACAATTTCGTGCCGTTGTAAGGCGATTTTTGTCGCAAAAGGCACTGGGAAGCTACCGCCGTCCGGAAGCGAAGGCCGCCGCCGGGACGTGGGGCCAGCAGCGGGAGGTCGCTTGGACGCAGGAAGGCCCTGCCGCGCACGCGCGACAGGGCCTAGGGAGGGCAAATCGTTCGCAGCCTCGCGACTCGGGTTGGCTGGAGGCTGCAGATGCGGAAGGTCGTGGACTACTGCTTCTCGCCCTTCACGGACGCATAGAAGGTGGCCTCGGGATAGGCCTCCTTGATGGTCTTCCCGTCGATGAAGGGGATGACGAGGAGCTCGCTGATGGTGGGTACGAGGTCGGTGCAGTCGGTGTAATGCTTCTTCTCGTTGAGCTTGCTGGTGTCCTGCGCGCGCCAGTAGTGAGAGTTGACGTCGGTGAGGTAGTAGGTTGCGTCGCCGACCCTCATGTAGACGGCATGGTTCACATGCAGATACTCGCGCAGGTCATCGAGGGCGATCTCGAGCGGCTCCTCCGCCATCTTTCCCATTGCGGCTCCTTTCGTCGGGACGAACGTCCGTTGTCAAAGCTCTGCCTGACAGCAGTCAAGCCTTACTGTCTCGGTCTTATACTACCTGCGCGCCATCGCGTGTCGCCCGTATTGCGCCGACGGATTGGCAAGCGGGCGTATTGCAAGGTATGCGCAGGCAGGGACGCAGGCCAGCGGGCGTTGTGCCAAAGGCTCGCGAAAGGGCGCCGTTAAGCGAGGACCGCGCGGACGAGCTCGGCCGGCGTCGCCACAATCGTGGTCGCGCCTGCGGCGAGCAGGGCGTCGACGTCGCGGAAGCCCCAGGCCACGCTCAGGCACCGGACGTCCGCGTTCCTTGCCGTGGCGATGTCGACCTCCGAGTCGCCCACATAGACGGCGTTCCCGGCATCCACGCCCAGCTTGGATAGGACGTCGAAGGTCGAGTCCGGCGCGGGCTTGCGGCGGATGCCCTCCCGCTCGCCCGTGGCAGCGGGGAACACGCCGGGGAAAAAGGCCTCGAGCAGGTCCTGCACGACGTCGTCAACCTTGTTGGACACGACGCCCACCGCGACGCCGGCGCGCTTGAGCTCGTCGACGGCCTCGGGCACGCCGGGATAGGGGCGGGTGAGGTCGCGCGAGTGGGCGGCATAGTAGGCGCGGAAGTCTTCGAAGGCTGCGTCGATCTCGTCCTTCGAGGTGCCCTCCGGCACGGATCGCTCGATCAGGAGGCGGATGCCGTTGCCGACGCTCGCCTTGGTCTGGGCGATGCTGCGCTCGGGCATGCCATGGGCGCGCATCGCGAAGTTCACGGCGGCGGCAAGGTCGCCGAGGGTGTCCAGAAGCGTGCCGTCCAAGTCGAATACCGCCGCAGAATACGCCACGTTCGCCATCTCCTTCGCCTAGGTGCAAGCCAACTCTAGCCATATTGGCGGAAACTGGGTGCCAGAGGAAAGGACGCCCATGGATTCCGGCCTCCGAGGCAGACGCCGCGACGCCCCGCGCCCGCGCGGGCATGGGGCCCGCCGCCTGTGCCGCGCGCTCGCCACGCTCATTGCCCTGCTCGTGACCGCCCTCGTGGCGAGCCCGCTTGTGGGTTGCTCGGGCGCCTTCGACCTCGGGCAGACGGGCGGCGATGCCCAGGCTGCGGCGACGATGTCCGCTCGGGGGCCTTCGGGCACATCCGGCAGGCAGGCGAGCGACCGGCCCGCCGAGCCGGACGAGGCTGCGACGCTCGACATGGTGTGCGTGGGCGACGTCATCGGCCACATGCCGCTCGTGGACAGCGGGCTCGCCCCCGACGGCACGCGCAGCTACGACCACCTCTTCGCCCAGGTGAGGCCCGACATCGAGGCGGCGGACGTGGCCGTCGTGAACCAGGAGACCCCTCTCGGGGGAGAGGGACTCGGGCTCAGCGGCTACCCGCTCTTCAACTCGCCGCAGGAGCTCGGCGACGCCGAGGTCGCCGCCGGGTTCGACGTGGTGACCTGCGCCACGAACCACGCGGTGGACAAGGGCGCCCAAGGCATCGCCAACGAGCTCGCGTTCTGGCGCACGCGGCATCCGGAGACCAAGGTGCTGGGCATCGCGGATTCGCAGGCCTCCTACGACCAGATCTGCGTGGTCGAGAAAGACGGCCTCAAGGTCGCGCTCCTCAACTACGCCTATGGGCTGAACGGGCTCTCGATGCCCGCCGACAACCCCTATGCCGTGCATCTGCTCGACGAGGGGCAGGTGGCCGCTGACCTCGCGCGCGCCCGGCAGATGGCCGACATGGTGGTCGTCTTCCCGCACTGGGGAGACGAGTACGCCACCGCTCCCAACGACAACCAGCGCAGATGGGCGAGGTTTTTCTGCGACAACGGGGCAGACGTGATCGTGGGCACGCACACCCATTCGCTCCAGCCGGTCGAGACGATCGAGGGCGACGGCGACCGTCATGCGCTCGTCTTCTGGTCGCTCGGCAACTTCGCGTCCAACCAGCCCACGGCCCTCAAGGCCACGGGCGGCATGGCCAGGTTCCGCCTCGTGAAGGACGATTCCGGCTGCTATGTGGGCTCATGGGAGCTCGACCCCGTCGTGTGCCAGACCGGGCAGGGTGCCTCGTTCGCCGTGTACGAGCTCGCGGCCTACACCGACGAGCTCGCCGCCGCGAACGGCGCCGGCGTGGGATCGGTCGCGGCCTGCCAGGACGTCTGCTCCGCGGCGCTCGGTCCCGCATACGACCGCGAGCACAGCGTGCTGGCGGGCGGCGAGGTGCGCACGGCCGCCTGACACCGTAGCCGCCGCACCTGCGCAGCCGCCGTGCCTGGACATCCGACACGCCCGCGGGGCGCATATTCCTTCGTTTCATGCTTGTGAGGTCGCCTGCCATTGAGGCGTGAGGCGCACGTATGAGCTGCTACCATGATGAACCGCTGGCGAACGCGCGGTTTACGCGCTCGCCGGATGTCTGTGAGTTCGCTGCCTGTCACGGCACGGGGCAGCGCAGATGGAAAGGAAGCACATGGGCGACTCAACGATGAGCCAGCACTCCCTGCACACGCACACCTGCGGCGAGCTTCGCCGCGCCGACATCGGCGCCGAGGTCACCCTCACCGGCTGGGTGTGGCACCGTCGCGACCACGGCGGCCTCATCTTCGTCGACCTGCGCGACCGCGCGGGCGTGACGCAGATCTCCTTCGACCCCGAGCACTCTGGCGGCGTGGCCTTCCATGCTGCGGAGACCATCCGCTCCGAGTGGCCGATCATGGTCACGGGCGTCGTGCGCGAGCGCCCCGAGGGCATGGAGAACCCCAAGCTCGCCACTGGCGAGGTCGAGGTGCTCGTCTCCAAGATCGTGGTGCTCAACCGCGCGCAGACGCCGCCCTTCCAGATCGAGGACCACGTCGAGGCATCCGAGGACATCCGCCTGCGCTACCGCTACCTGGACCTCCGCCGCCCGAAGATGGCGGCCAACCTCAAGATGCGCTCCGACTTCACCTTCGCCCTCCGCGAGGCGTTCCACAAGCGCGCGTTCATGGAGGTCGAGACCCCGGCGCTGTTCAAGTCCACGCCCGAGGGCGCGCGCGACTTCCTGGTGCCCAGCCGCACCCAGCCCGGCCACTTCTACGCGCTTCCGCAGTCCCCGCAGCTCCTCAAGCAGCTGCTCATGGTGGGCGGCGTCGAGCGCTACTACCAGGTGGCCAAGTGCTTCCGCGACGAGGACCTGCGCGCCGACCGCCAGCCCGAGTTCACCCAGGTGGACCTCGAGATGAGCTTCGTGAGCCAGGACGACGTCATGGGCGCGCTCGAGGACGTGCTCTCCCGCGCGTTCGGCCAGATGGGCGTCGAGATACCCACCCCGCTGCGCCGCCTCGCGTACTGGGACGCCATGGACACCTACGGCACGGACAAGCCGGACACGCGCTACGGCATGGAGCTGCACGACGTGACGAGCATCTTTGCCGAGTCCAAGTTCAAGCTGTTCGCGAGCGCCGCGGCCGACCCCGAGCTCTACGTGAAGGCCATCAACGCCAAGGGTGCAGGACTCTGGCCCCGCGCCCAGATTGACAAGCTGGCGGACGTCGCCGCGGGCTTCGGCGCCAAGGGCCTTGCCTACCTCGCCTTCCGCGCCGACGGCTCCGTGACGAGCCCCATCGTGAAGTTCTTCTCCGACGAGGAGATGGCTAACCTCCGCGCCGAGATGGGCGTCGAGCCGGGCGACCTCGTGATGTTCGCCGTCGAGGGGCGCCTCGCTGCCGACGAGATCCTGGGTGGCATGCGCTCGCACATGGCCAACGCGCTCGACGTGCCGCGCGAGGGCCA